>CAZALJ010000201.1:0-4720 GCA_964485715.1 uncultured archaeon | reverse complement strand
TAATGTAATAGCTACAATATATAGTATTCTGAATTCATAGATGAGAATATTGTAATGATTTTTTAGTTAAAGAAAATACTTTATATTATTGCATGCTTATAAGAAAAATTGGATAAGGAGATTTGTAGAGTGGTAAATGTTACAGATCACTTCTCTGGATTTCAACCAGACCATGTCAATTTAGCTGCAATGAAGGATGTTGTAGTCAAATTGATGTTTATTGGCGATGGAATGTCTGGTAAAACACAAATTTTAATCACTTTTGCGAAATTACTACTAGGATATTTCCAAAGAATTTTCTCCTTATCTAACAAACTAACTGAGACAGAACCACATATAATTACACCAATGTTTCAAAATTGGGCAGAAAGGCATGGTTTTCTTTTACGATATGGAAAAACCACATGGGATATCAGGACAGTTAGCCTTGATACTGAAACTGTTGGTCTCGAAGATTTTGAATATGTTTTTCCGTATATAAGGAATGGCAATACGTATAGGATTAAATTCTTGGGAAATGACGTGGGAGGCCAGAACATATTCGACCATTTCAGAGCGGTTTTAGGTAAGATGGTAGGTCCTGATGACAATTTAATTGTTGTTTTTGATAAATCAAGAGAACTATCTTGTTACATCAGCATTGAACAGATTAAGAAAGTTCTCGGGATAGTAACTACTCACAGACGTTGGTCTGATAAATCAATTCAGTCTCGAATAATTTATTGCGGAAATAAGATCGATTTAGAAAAGCACATTCAGTCTCAAAAATGGAACGAAGTGATTTTAGAATCAATTATGAATAAAATCACCAATGTATCAACTCATGGGAGTGGAGAATACTCTATTCCATCTTTGATGGGTGACTATGAAAAAGAACGAGTAATAAAATACAAAATAGAGAATAATCAGATTACTTTTCCTGATTTAGAAGCCCTCTTTTATAATACAATAAGAGAATCTGATAACGAATATGGAACCAAGCTAATGAGTGAGGTTAATACGAAAGCCTTATGCAGAGAGATTGCTGCTCAATTAGTCTATGCCATGAAAACATTGGAAATGCAAGAAGAACCCACTCAAGTAGAACATTTATGGAAAAAATTTCGGTCGATGCTCTTTCAGACTAGGCCTCTTGCAATACAATATTCGGGAGGGTTTCAACAAAATGACGAAATAACCTACTATGGGCGCATACGTGACAAATGGCGCGAATTCGGATTGAATTTACCAATTTCAAAAGAAGCCATAGCAACCACGCTTCATCGTACGGCCAATACTGGAGAATTACTTGGTAAAATGGGAGATTATTTTGATACCAATGCCATATCAGGAAATGGAATCATGAAGATGATGGATTTTATCGTTCAAGAAACGTTAGCAAAGTTTGAAGACCCAAATCTACAAGATAAAAGAAGGTTGATAAAAAGAAAGGTTAAAAAATTCTAGCTATAATTAATATTGAGATCAACTTTCGTGAAAAAAAGACTTTTCTACACTAATAAGAATGATTCCAGTGTAGGCTTTTTCTTTTCGAATTCAGGCAGGATCAAGTTTTTATATGCTCTGATGATCAGTTTCTGATATTCGTCAACATCATATTGTTCATTTCCCCTAAGAAGCTGCTCTGCCTTGACTCGTTTTTTATAATCTTCCGCAGAGGCATCAACGATAAGGTAGCGGATCTTCATCCCAGGCTCAACATTGACCCTCAGAGCAGCCAACTGTCTAGCTGCGATTGCTTGCCGAGAATTGTTGACGTACTCATCAGGAGAACGTGAGGGACGAATTGTTATTAACAATTCTTCAAGAGGGATATTTTCTGTTTCCAATTCCTCGCTACACCTCATCATGAATCTCTTAGCCCGTTGGCTAGCTATTTGAAACTGTTCTCTTGTCCGGGCTTTTGCTAGGATTTTGAGCATAGTCATTTGAAGCTTTTTGATGAACGGAGGGCTACTTGATTGACGGATCTCAATACCGCGGATACGAAATGTCCCATCCGTCTTCAAGCCATAATAGCGGTTTAAAACCCCAATCTCTGGTTCATGACGGCGAGGTAAAAAGATGATCCAGTGATAATCACAGGCATGTTCAACTGGTAATTTAACAATGTCAGCTACTTCTTGGCGTAACTCACGTACCTTATCTAGGGGTAGCGGTTCTTCCTCGGGATCTTTTATCCAGACCGAGTCTACAATGCCAGCAACTACTTCCAATCCATAACGCGAAGCGATTTTTTGAGTGAGAGTTAATCCGTGTCTGCTGTAAGCAGAGATCGCCTCGTGTGACTCAATACGTCCGAAACGTGCGTTTCTGTAGCCTGTGTATCCAAAACAGTTGTGTGAAAAGATACCTCCCGCTCCTGCAACAAGGCCGGGAAAATGATGAGTTACTTCAAAACAATATACAAAGTTGTGATCTGAGGATACACGATCAATTTCGGTAACACGTGCAAACCCTAGGTCACTGTCTACTAGATGTTCAATAATGATAAGCTGCTTGATGTCATCTGAATTCAATCTTTTTTTCTTCTGCTTAATCCGCTCGAGTTGTATGCGTACAACTTCACGAGATGTTCGAATTTTATCCGAAATACGCGGATTTCTGGCAGTACGAGCCTTTCTAGCGAGGGACAGCAGTCCTGATTCTTTCACTGGAAGGTCTTTCACCCAGGCACGGGATCTTATCTTGTTCTTCTTAGATCGAATTTTTATTTTATGTAAATGCTTGATATACCCGCTTTTCATTAACACTTCCAGGGTCTCTACCCCCGAAAAACACAGTTCATGCATAACGGTGCCTTTCTGTGGGATAGAATGCTGAAGAGTTGTGTAAAGACCCACTCGAGAAGCAAGATACGCTAATTCTTGAATAAATGGATAATCGCAACTACTCACTCTAACAACATTACGTTTAGGGCGGACACTCCCATCACTTGCTATTAAACCTCCAAAGAAACCATGAATGACTTCTTTAGAACTGTTGAGAATCAAAGAGGGCACCTTAAGTTTTCCAAGTGCTCGCGTTCTGGCCACTTCGAAGATTTCTGTAAGAATCCGAACTAGAGTCGATGAATTAATTTGGAGCGTATACATCTGAGTGTGCGGTTCCTTCCGTATATGAACCACAAGACCGAATCGTTCAGCAACAAACCGTTCAAACCAACTAATCAAACCTGTATCTGCAGAATTTACACTTAAGCGCAGAAATGTCGGACGAGCACTACCATCACCAATAAAGTATCCCAAGAAAAAACCCAAATCGCCATCAATTTCGAAATGCGCAGGAAGAAAGCCTAATTCCCCACCTCCACGACGACCACAACCCACTTTAAATGTCTTCCATTTTTCTTTTGGGACTTTGAGTAAAATGAAATAGCGAAGGGGTATGAAACTGCCAACTAGCCAAGAACGAATTGCACTGGGACTATGGTGTCCATTCATATAACGCTGGATTTCTGATTTCTTATCCTGAATGTACTCAGTAAGATCAGATCCCCAAACTCGCCATATATCTAAATCTTCCCCTGAGGCAATCTGTGAAAGTTTAGAAAGCACATCGACATAGGAAGAAGAGGTCACTTCAGGCATTTGGAGCATAACAGGAAGAAAATCCCCTTTCTTGATTTTGGCCACAGTTTTTTCCCGTAGGGTTCCATCAGCCAAAACATAGCATGTATGGTCTTTTGTTACAGTAAATTTCCGTCCTGTCTCTAGTTTGATCTGATAGAGTTCGGGTGGAGCTCTCAGCCGAAAAGCTTTTTTAATAGGATTAAATGTTGCTTTGAAAGTTCTATCCACCCCAACAACTGCAGTTCCTTTTAAATCTTCATTGTTTGCTAACAAATTATCGATAAAGGAACCAATCTTAACTAGCTTCAATTCACCTCCTGTACGAACTGGAAGAATCGTATTAGAGTCAAAACATGTCACCAGGAGCCACTTAAGCACTTTTTGCCGTCTATCATAATTAGGATGGACGTTTCGCTTTGCTTTGTAATACTGACGTCGTCGTAGAATGTTTTTAAGCGAAAGACTAATGATACCAGGTCTTTTTGTGCAAATATGGTAATTGGTAAGAGGCACACGCTGCTTTTTGTCGTTTGCACAACATTTGCAGTTGACAGTTTCAGGTGAAACATTCCTGTGAACCATGATATTCGGATACATTGATAGAAAATCGAGTTCCGTCACATTCGCATGGAATCCTACTTGTGGTGAGAATACAAGCCCCCCGACGTCGGTTTCCAATGTCCATGCAGGTCGGAATGATTCTGGGTCAGCTTTTCTCGCGGGGATTAGTATGTTTCGGTAATAAGCGGTCCGCATCTGTACTGCGGATAATGTGGTTCCTATGGTTCCACGAGCGATACGTTGGGGGTCACTGCAGCCTAAACGCACCAATTCATGTATTCCAGCGATATTACCGTCTTTCCACATGAAGCTATTCCCTACATCATAATGATGACGTCCCCCATCAAAATAAACCCCGTGTTGAGAGAAAAAAACACGCCCATACGACATGTAGCTATGCCCACGACTACCTGAATTCTTCCGTCGTACATAGCTGCTCAATGGACGAGGACCGCGGCCAACGCGTAGATGCCCTTCTCCAGCCTGTACAGAGTGCTCTGCGATGATTGGAAAAAATGTGTCACCACCTCGTGTGAGCAGAAGATCAGGATCAATTTGCTGGACGTACTGGATACTGTTGCGTATAA
>CAZALJ010000200.1:0-4783 GCA_964485715.1 uncultured archaeon | reverse complement strand
ACATGTTCTAGTCGGTAAAAATGCGGTGATAATGAATTGGACGAAGATTGGAGACGACTGTATAATTGGAAGTGGATGTGTTGTTCCCCAAAAGAAAATTTTTGAGCCTAATAGTCTTGTAATCGGTGTTCCAGGAAAAGTTGTCGGTAAAATTTCTGAAAAACAGAAAGAATACAGCTCAGATGCGACCAAACTTTATCAAACATTGCCTAAGCGGTATCACAAAACGCTGAAGCTCCTTGAAGAGGATAGTTATTAAGAATATTCGAATAACTCGTGAGGAGGAAGACTTTCAAATTTTGATTTTTCAAAATATATTTTAATTTAACTCAATCTTATTGAATGATTGTCATCTATGACATAATGTGTCTTTTGGATCAACCAGATCTAAGAGGAGATATCTGAAACAACCCTAATGTGAGTGAAAAGGGTTGAAATATACAATAAATCGAAGTTCGATTATTTTTATGATTATTTGGATTACTTATTGTTTTATTCATGTATAAAAAGGGATGTGTTAAGCTTGTCGATGATGCATCAAATATCGTGTCCTGAGTGTGGGTCAGATGCAGAACACGAGGTAGAAAATTGCCCTCACTGTGGAACAGCTCTTAGTCAGGAACATCTCCGAGTTCCCGAACTTGGAAAAACGATTACAAAGACCAAAATTGTATGTACTATTGGACCTGCTACTGAAGATCCCACAGTCTTAAAACAACTAATCGAAGCTGGGATGGATGTTTGCCGTCTTAATTTCAGTCATGGGTCTCATTTAGATCATAGAGCTCGTTATGAACTTATTAAAGAAATTAGTGATGATCTCACAATCTTAGTGGACTTATGTGGTCCAAAAATTCGTACAGGAGAGATCAATAAGGGGACAAAAATCAAGGACGGTCAAACATTCAGGATTTCGTCAGAAATTGGTTTAGAAGGTAATTCAGAGGTATGTTCAACAAATTACCCTCCTCTTATATCTGATGCTCAAGTGGGTAATAATTTAGCTATAGATGACGGATTAATTAGATTAAAGATTAATGAAAAAACAGAAACCGAACTAATATGTAAAGTTCTGAATGGGGGACACCTTAGATCACGAAAGGGGATTAACGCGCCAGACGTGCCACTGTCACTCTATTTTCCACTTGAAAAAGATTTGGAGGATGTTAGATATACATTGAGGAAGCTAGACAGTGATTACCTTGCTGCATCTTTTGTTCGTCGAAAAGAGGATATTCTGAAATTAAAGGAAATATTATACGCCAAAAGATCCCATATCGGGATAGTAAGTAAAATTGAACATCGTGACGCATTAAAGAATTTTGACGATATTTTAGACGTATCTGATGCCATCATGATTGCGAGAGGGGATTTAGGAATCGAAATTCCCCCCGAACATGTACCTATTGTCCAAAAAGAATTGATTTCCAAGTGTAATCTTGCTGGAAAACCAGTTATCGTTGCTACACAAATGTTAGAGTCAATGATAAATAATCCACTTCCTACCCGCGCGGAGGCCTCCGATGTAAGTAATGCGATATTTGATGGGGCAGATGCAGTAATGCTTTCAGCTGAGACTGCAGTCGGTAAGTATCCAGTTAAAGCTGTTGAATATATGGAGAAAATCGCAAGAGCTGCTGAAGATTTTGGTGGGATGCCCCAGATAGGCTACAGCATCGAACAACCCTCCATTCCAGAGGTCTTCGGGAGGGGAGTGACTCTGATTAGTGAGGAGAAGCACCTTAATATTAAAGCGATTCTTACAAATACACGAACAGGAACTACCACAAGATTAGTGGCAAAATATCGGCCTAAAAAGCCTATTATTGCTGGTACTCCTTATGCGAACATTAAACGGAAGTTAAATCTCGTTTGGGGAGTGTATCCAATTCAAACAAAGATGACAAACAATTCAAATGAGTTAAAATACCTCTTGGCAACAGAAGCAACGAAAAGAGGAATTTTAAAACCAAAAGATCGGGTTCTAATCATAGGAGGAAGCCTTTTAGGTTTTCCTGCGAAAACAAATCTTATACAGACAATGGAAGTGGATGAAATCCTTATGTTTGGGCAACAACTGGGACACGCAATCGACAAATTGAGAGATAAAATCAGTTATCCAAAATAGATGTTGAAAAATACACGATTGATTTGGACGTTGTATTTTTGGTCGTGGTAATAGTGATAAGCAATTTACCAAGTCATAAAAACTATCGTAGTCAGTGTCCTCATCTTCAACGTATAGTTGGTGTGCAATAGTAAGCGCCCTGTTGTATTGTTGGATGTATTAAAGTTTTTGAAACGATTCTTTATTAAAATAATTTTAAAGAAAGTTATAAAATAAGGAGGGTTGAAGAAAAAAATTAGAGGGCAAATTAAATTGAGCAAGCGTAAGCCCATTCACGCAGCAAAGGAACTAAGGAAGATTGCCACCACATATTACCAAGATTTAGATCATGCATCAAAGGATCCTACCAAAAAAGTGGCTTGGTGTTCTAGTGTAGGGCCCGCTGAGCTCCTCCTAGCTTTGGATTTCAAAGTATATTATCCAGAAAATCATACAGCAGTAATTGGCTCTAGTCGTACAGCAAACAAGTATATACCTATTGCAGTAGCACAGGGGTACTCACCAGAAATTTGTTCGTATCTCACAAGTGACATTGGCGCTTTTTTGATAAATGAAACACCATTAACTAAAGCATATGGCTTAGAAGAAGTTCCTAAACCAGATGTACTGGTGTATAATACCAATCAGTGTCGAGATGTTCAAGATTGGTTTGCTTTCTATGCACGTAAATTCAATATACCATTAGTAGGGATTCATTCACCAAAGATCATTGATGAGATTGATCAGAGCCACATTAACTATGTAGAGGAACAATACAAACAGTTAAGTAACTCACTGGAGAAGATAGCAGGAACAACACTTGAAAAAAAGAGGTTAGAATCTACTGTCCAACTTTCCCTGGAAACTTCCATTCTATGGACAGAAGTTTTAGAGAGTGCTACAGCAATTCCTTCTCCCTTGTCATTCTTTGATGGATGCATCCATATGCTCCCTGCTGTTGTATTAAGAGGCGAACAGGTTGCAGTGGATTATTACAAATTATTAAAACAGGAACTTGTGGAACGAGTAGAAAATGGAATCGCTGCGGTAGATAATGAGAAATATCGGCTATACTGGGATGGGATGCCTATATGGGGGAAACTGAGAGCGCTTTCTGAACAATTCATAGAATTACAGTCGTGTGTTGTAGCTTCGACTTACTGTAATAGCTGGATATTTAGTGACTTCAATCCTCAAGAACCTTTTTCAAGCATGGCTAAAGCATACACAAAATTGTTTATTAATCGGTCAGAGTCAAGTAAAGAAGAATACTTACATGCAATGATCAACAAATATCAGATTGATGGTATTATCTTCCATAATGCTAGAACCTGTCCTCATAACTCAAACACTCGTTATGGTATGCCTAAACGTATTGAAGAACAAACCAATATACCAAATTTAGTTATAGATGCTGATCTTAATGACTTAAATGTCTACAGCGAAGAACAAACAAAAACAAATATTGAGGCATTCCATGAGATGCTCGCTGGGATCTAATTGGCTTTCCAAACTGAAAGAACTGGAGGACAAAAGGTGTCTAACCATTCATTCTTCGCTGGAATAGATGTTGGCTCGTCTTTCACTAAAGCAGTGTTATTAAATCAAGAAAAAACCGTTCAAGGATCAAATATTCGTTTTTCTGGAACAGACTTATGTGCTGCTGCCGACCAAGCTCTGAAAACAGCTTTACAGCACTCTAATCGTTTCCCTAATATCAAAGGAATAGTTGCTACAGGTTATGGACGAAAGAATGTTCAGATAGACAATCTGGCTATTTCCGCTATTACAGAGATAAGCTGTTCAGCTAAAGCTGCTCAATTTTATTATCCAAATAAAGCACTATCAATAGTTGATATTGGTGGACAAGATACTAAAATAATTAAAACACGAGACGGGAAGCGTACAAGTTTTAAAATGAATAGAAAATGTGCAGCAGGTACTGGTACTTTTCTGGAAGAACTTGCTCTGAAATTACGAGTTCAACCAACTGATCTAGACAAATTGGCTAAAGAATCAGCGAATCCAAATCCAATCAGCAGTTATTGTACGGTGTTTGCAGCAACAGAAATCCTAAGTCGTATCAGAGAAGGAGAACGTATTGAAGATATGGTTCGAGGAGCGTTTCATTCTATTGTCAAACGAGTTATGGAAATAGATGTCCTAGATAATGAAGTTATTTTGACTGGAGGCGTGGTAGCTCACAATCCTATCGTTGTTGACATTTTTGAAGAGGAATTGGGTAAATCTATCTTTGTTCCCCCCTCTCCTCAACTATTTGTAGCTTTAGGTGCAGCCCTATACGCATTAGAAGGAAATCCTCCTAGTTAAATCGATTTGCGAAAAAGTCTAAAAAGAATGAAATCCTCAGAGCATCGATTCAATCTTAATAGTCGATATGTCCAAAGTGACTAATGAGCGATATTTCATTAAGTTTAACCCAATTTTTGAGGAAAGAATTAGGAATAATGCATTTTTAAGGGAGTACAAATATAAAAAGTGAGAATAATGAAAGACGATAATTATAAAATTGCCGTAATAGGAGCAGGCCCATCAGGTGGTATTTTAGGTTCTTTTCTTGCAAAAAAGAATCTTGATGTTACACTGGTAGATATTTGGGAAGCTCACATGGAAGCCATCCAAAAATATGGCTTACAGATCATTGGGGCTGCAACT
>CAZALJ010000199.1:0-4792 GCA_964485715.1 uncultured archaeon | reverse complement strand
TGTATTCAATATAACGGTCTGACCAGATAATCCCTGTTTTTATCATGCTTTTTTTCACCTTGATAGTAATAATTCCCTTCTTACCATTAGTACCTATTCCTAACAAACCTATAGAGGAGCTTAAAATCCGTTCTATTACGATAAACAACAAATTCCCTAGTCAATCGTTAATCTTTTAAATTACCAGTATTAATGTTGAAATGTTTGTGTTTATACTTCAAATTTAAAAAAACGGGGAAAATGAACGAATGTCTAAAAAAAATGCTAAAATTAGTGTCTTAGGACTAGATAGAGCAGGTAAAACTACTATGCTTCAAAGACTGAAAACTGGACGCTGGATACCCGATACTACTCCAACAATAGGTATGAACGCCGAAACAATTCAGATTGGTGATGTAACGTTCTCAGCATGGGATCTTGGTGGGCAATTACAGTTCAGAAGAGCTCTTTGGGAAATGTATACCAAGAATTCTGCAGGATTAATTTATGTTGTTGATATAAGTGATCCAGCGCGTTATCCCGAAGCTAGGAGCAATCTTTGGCGTATGCTAAAAATGAATCATTTGAAAGACATCCCATTAGCGATCTTTGCAAATAAAGTCGATATTCTCGAAAAGAATGAAACAGAGCTTGACGAAAAAGATTTAGCAAATAGGATGGGGATAAATAAGAAAATGAGTCGAGTTTTGAATATCTTTAGAACAAGTGCAAAAACTGGAGAGGGGATTCATAAAGGAATTTATTGGCTAGCAGATGCAATACAGGAGGGTAGACAAGCTTCTATGGATATGTATCAGATAAAATCTCTGTTTGGGCGATCCTCTACCATTCAAAGCATGACTAGTTAAGTTAAAATCAAGCTTGTTTTATATTAATCTCAGATTGCCGCAAAGCACGACGAATAAGATCAGTATCTTCCTTGAACAAATGATCAGTATCTTTCAAAAGCCATTTCTCTGCTTGAACCAAGTAGGAAGAGTTTTTAAGTAAAATACCTTTTAATAGCAATTTTGCTCCTTGGAAGAAATAGCTGTTGATAATAGAGGAAGGTATGTTTGTTGCTAATTCAGAAATTAGATGAGCAGCTACAAAGACATCCCTCCCTAAAAACATAGAGAGAATAGCACACGAAAAGTTCATTGCTGCATTTTCATAAAAATTCAGTTCAAGATGTTTATTTCCTGCTGCTAAATAGGCATCTTTAGCAGCCAAAAAAAGAGGGCCTTCTACATCATCTAAAGTCAACTTTGGCCGTTTTTCCTCTGGAACATTCTGGAGGAAAGATCCGTAGTCGGTTTGACGTAATTCATTTAGAATATCACTTGTTATATCATCCTCAATAATAGATGAATCCTGATCAGGGAGTAATGGTTTTGTAGAAGATTCAGGGAAAGGAGGACGTGTTAAAATATCTTGTGATTGCGAAGGAGGAGGGGGAAGGTCAGGTGGAGCAAAAATCGAGGAAGAGGTTTGATCAAACGCTGAAGGAGGTCGTGGAAGATCTTTAACGTCAGTTTTTGTAATTTTTCTTCTGAATAACCGCTTTAGCGGTGACATAAAGTATCTCCGTAAAATAAATACCACGATTTATCTAGGGATTTCTATAGCATAGCTGTTTAAAAATTCTTGCAACTATTTCATTGAAGAGATCCCTTATACTAAATTCAGACACTTCGCGGTTGCGGTTTCATGGAAATCGAGATTAAAATTCCTCTAAAAGCACGTCTATCCGTTGATAGTATAATATCAGATATTACAAAAAAATATGGCACCCCTTCCGAGGAAATTATCCAAATTGATACATATTTTACAAGCCCGATCAGTAAATTTTGGAAATCTGATGAAGCTCTTCGATTAAGGCAAATTCAAACTAAATCGGGGAATAAAAAGAATGAAATCACTTATAAGGGGCCTAAACAAGGGAAAAACATGAAAATTCGGGAAGAAATTACTATCGAAGCCTCTAATAGTAATAAAGCAAGGAGAATTCTGCAAAACTTGGGATTTCAAGCGTTCGCTACGATAAAAAAGAAAAGGAAAAATTGGGCTCAAAATAATTTCATAATTTCATTTGATATAGTAGAAGACCTCGGTTCATTTCTGGAAATTGAGATAACGACACCTTCAGTGCACTCGGAGGATATTGCCAAAAAAAAGGAGAAAATTATTAACCTTGCAAAAGAAATCGTGCCTAATTGGTCTGGGGAAGACGAAAGGAAATCATATTTAGAATTGAAAATCGAAAAACAGATTAGTAATCAAGGAAAATGAACTATGAGTAAAAATATAATTCCAGAGGAATTTATTAAGAGGTGGGAGACATTTTATGGAAAATTTCGAACTGAATCTATCACTACCAATCTTAAAAAAACTGATCCACGGATAATTGTTCCAAATTCGCTTAAAACTAAATTATCCAGTTTAAAACTTCAATTAGAAAGAAAAAATTTCAAATTTGAAGAAACGAATGAATTCAATGGATTAATTGTAAAATTCGAACCTTTCAATATCGTTTCTACGCCAGAATATTTATCAGGAATGTTTTCTATCCAAGCACTCTCCTCGTTAATCCCACCATTAAGTCTACAATCCTCACCCAACAGCATCGTTACTGATTTAACTGCTTCTCCTGGAATAAAGACATGTTTCTTAGCTCAGCAGATGAACAATGAAGGAACTATTATTGCTATTGAAAAATCAAAGCTTAGAATATCAGCGTTAAAAGCGAATATCACAAGAATGGGGGTTATGAACACTATAATCTTGAATTTTGATGCTGTTATGTTCCCTAAACTTGATATTTTTGTAGATCATATCCTTTTAGATGCCCCTTGTTCGGGAACTGGGCTTAAACTCATCAAAAACAAACGGTTGGGTCCTAGAATATTAAAAGATATTTTTCGTATGGCACAACGGCAAGAAATTCTGTTGGAAAACGCTTGGAAGCAACTAAAACCAAATGGTACTCTAGTTTACTCTACCTGTAGCCTAGAACCTGAAGAGGGGGAAGTACAGATCAATAATTTCCTTGACCACCATGAAAATGAAGCTATTCTTCTTTCTATACCTTTTAACATTGGATCACCAGGAAATGAGACAACCTGGGAAAGCCCCCTCCATCCTCAATTAGTGAAAACTAAACGTATATTTCCAAAACAAGGATACGATGGCTTTTTCACAGCTATTTTAAAAAAAGTGATTGAATGATGCTTTATAAACCGTTATCAAAAGAAGAAACAACACAGGTTGTAACAACAATTAACCATTTACTCGGTTCCAACGTTATGACTGATATTTTGGAAAGAAAAAAGCTTATCAAAATAATGGGGCGTAGAAATGATGTGTACTTGGTTTTACATGAAGACTTACCTTTATTTGATCGTCTTTCTTTTGATCTTCCTGAACAGAGGCTAATTTTGGTTCATGCACGAATTAAGTTAGGCTTCTTTATTCATGAGAAATTCCTAATTGGTATTGAATCACTCTCTTTTTTGGCACCCTTTGTACGAAATAAAATTCAATTGGACGCACATTGTACACAGAAGTTTATTTATGGCAATGATATTGACATCAATACTACTTCATTACAAAAGCAGATTAAACATCTTGAAGAAGACACTACTATCATGATATTTTCTGATAACAACATTCCACTTGGATATGCAAAGATTTTTTCAAAAGAGAAGAAATTATGGCTACAGAATTTAGTAGATATCGGTATATTTTTGCGTTCAGAGAAAAGTGCTTTCTAATTGTGTTAATGGAATGAATTCAACTCTTTTTTCTACAATAAATCACATGTGAAAGAGGGTATTCTATACCATATTCCTTTAGATCATTGATATTGTTTTCAAAAAAACTTTCATCTATATGCCAACCCTGTAATTCTTCTAAGGCATCATTAAACGCTAATTGAACTTTTGTTTCGAAATATCTTACTTTAAATTCTCTAAATCCTGTTTTATGCATTAGAGCGACCACTTCGTCAGCACAAGGTGAAAACCATTCATATTCTGACGTTAAAGTTTCAGTGGAATAAGAATCCGCTTTAATAAAAATTTCTTGAGGAAAATTCGATGGGAAAGAGATGAGTTCGCTGTGGCACATCTGACCATTTGGTTTCAGAACCCTATAAAACTCCTGCAAGGCTTTTTCAAGCCCTACTTGTCCTAAATCGCAGAATAATTCGTTTGAGATTATTAAAGAAAAATAATCATCCTCTACAACATTAATAGATGTGACATCCCCTTCAACCACTTCTACTCTTTTCTCTAATTTGGATTTGAATATCTTTCGTTTTAGTGCGTTTAATGCATTTTCATAAGGACCGCTTGAAAGATCTAAAGCAAAATACTTAAAATTATGAAGCTTGTTTTCTATTAAATTTATAAGTGGCATCGTTAATTGTCCTCTACCACATCCTCCTTCTAAAATGGTCATATTTTCATAAAGATCAATATCCTTTAAAAAGAACTTGGCTAACCTGTTATACATTAATTCAAAGGATGGTTTCAATTCCATCAAGTCCATTAAAGTGATGAGTTATTTATTTGGGAAAAATTAGTACAATTACTTATAGATTGATTTTATGGAAAATTTACCTGTGAGAAATCTTTCTCAAAAGATTGTAAATCTATTATTTTCAACAGTTCCTACTTCATAAGATAAATTCCATATGAATATCTTCAGGTTCCAATTCAAACAATTTTTCGTTTATTTCCTTTGCAAGTCGAAAGCCTCTATTCATATAGAATTTTACGGTATTTTGTGAGGGTGTTGCTGAAACGTATAG
>CAZALJ010000198.1:0-4795 GCA_964485715.1 uncultured archaeon | reverse complement strand
CTCCAGCTCCAAGTCCAGCTCCAACTCCCACTCCAACTCGCGCCCCAACTCCAGCCCCAACTCGCACTCCAACTCGCGCCTCAACCCCAACCCCAAGTCCAGTCCCAACTCGCGCCCCGAGTCCAACCCTAGCGCAAGCTTCAGCTGTGGATCGACCTCCATCAGTTCCTTCACCTAAAGTTGTAAAAGAAACCGAAGTAGTGGTAACAGCGCCCGTTAAAACTACAACGCCAACCACTCTAGATGAAGTAAGTATAAAACTTAAGGAGCTAAAAATTCCTGACAATCTGGAACGTGAGATCATCATTATCGGCAATACGGTCTTTTCCGTGATTAAAGAGCATTTAGCTCTTTTTTCCAAGGATGTTGTAAAATTGGAGCCGATGTATGACCTCCCTTCTGGAATTTTTCCCGCTTCAGATTATCAAGTCAGGCTTTTTATTGAAGATGGAAGAGTTATATTTACTGAACTGTTAAGACAAAAGACACGTTCTGAGAGAGATGAATTCATAGATGATATGCGAAAATCTCTCCAAGATTTATCGAAAATGGGAATTTAACTGATTATTTGGAGAACCTAAAGTGCCCGATGAATATTTGCTAAAAATCTGCGCTATTGGGTCAGGTAGTGTAGGGAAAACCTCTCTTATAAGGAGATTCGCAGAGGGGAAGTTTACAACAAATTATTTACCTACATTAGGGGTAGACATTACAACCAAACAAATCCAGGTAGGTAGTAACAACATCAAGCTAATCCTTGTAGATACCGCAGGGCAGGAATTTTTTGGCAAATTAAGACCAAGTTATTATCGAGGCGCATCTGCATGTCTCATAATGTTTGCACTGAATGAAAAATCATCATTTGAGGCCATTCCAGATTGGCTAGCAGAATTTCGGAAACATATTCCTACGGCTGCGGTTCCAATAGCTTTAGCTGGAAATAAGAAGGACCTTACTGATCAACGCCAGATATCTACTGATGAAGCTTCTACATTAGCAAAAGCCTATGACATGACTTATTATGAAACATCTGCGAAACTGGGCGGTGACGAGATCGAAGAAATATTTGTTGGTTTAACAAGACGTGTATTACAAAAAAATCACCAGAATAACATATGAATGTCATTTTTAATGCGCAATAAACCCAGGGATGTACAATGCAGGCGAAACCAAACTTTGAAGTCATTAAAAGAGATCATCAAGGCGTTCCTGTCGTCAAGATAGTGTTTTGGGGTCCAACATTAGCAGGAAAAACTACTGCACTTACTATTACAAAGGTATTAAAAAGTCTTGAAGACCCAGAGAATGTCTACAAATTTCTGAAATTAGAAGATCCCACTGGTCGGACTTTATTCTTCGACCAGGCGATTTTTGGGGTAGGTAGAACCACAGCTGGATTACCAATTCTAAAGTACCATCTTTTCACTGTTCCTGGTCAGGAACGACATGCTGGCCAACGCAAAGTTGTCTTGCGAGGAGCACATGGTCTTATTGTCGTTATTGATTCTGAGAAATCTCGATGGGAAGAAAATAAGTTTTCATTGCAAGAAATTAACACTCTTGCTGGTGACAAGCTAATCAGTGGGGCTCTACCTTATCACATTATGCTAAATAAGATGGATCTCCCCAAGGAACAACGAATATCGTCTTTAGAAGTAGGTAAAATGCTCAGTGAATCAGGTGTAACAGGGAGTCTTCGAGATGCAGCCGTTAGAATAGTGGAAGTTTCCTGCCTCGAAGCTAGGGATGATTTAAAGACGCTTCTCTCAAAGAGTGATCGAAGTAGTATTGTAGATACCAATGGAAGGTTAAAAAAAGAGGTTCGACCACCAAGCGTTACTCGTGTTATCAAATCAGTTGAAAGTCTGATTCGTGAAATTATCATTCAAATGATGAGGCAACAAAGTTAGTCATATACTGGTAACAACAATAGAATTATCACCTCATCTTTCAATGTTTTTACTTTAATCAACTTTAAGAACTTCTTTTATGATTTCTTAAAAGGAGAAATTTCTCGGTGAGAATCTCTATAAGTGATCCACGTGTTATTTCAATCGTTGTAAGAGAGTTTAAAAGAGGATCAATTGTCATTTTCCCGACTGACACGAGTTATGGATTGGGAACAATAGGATTAAAGTGGAATGATAGAAATATAAAACGAATCTATGAAATCAAATCACGGCCACTTGATAATCCACTTAGTCTTCTTATTTCAGAAACCATGATTCCAAAATATATTAAGATGTCTTCACAAACTCGTAAAATTTTGACAAGGGTTTGGCCTGGTAGCGTCACAGCGGTTTTGGCTTGTAATAATCTGGCTTCTCAGACACTATCCTCATTATTGAACATAAATAATCCCAAAAAAATAGCATTTCGTGTTCCTAAACACAAATTATTATTGGGAATTATTGAAAAGGTTGGCAATCCAATTATTGGAACTTCAGCCAACAAATCTGGTTCAACATCTAAATATGATCTCCACTCAATTTTTCAAGAGTTATCCCTTGAGAACATCCACCTTTGGATAGATGCAGGAAGATTACCTGAAAATCCCCCCTCCACCGTGGTTGATCTTACTGATCCATTGAAACCTATTCTTCTACGAAGAGGAAATGCTGACATTGACAAGATTTTCAGCATAAATGATTGAATCACTAATTTTAATTTCAGTTATTATCAATTCATGAAACTTTAATAAGAACATCATAAGGATTATAAAATGGATAAGTATGCTTAGTCAAGAGACTTCAAGTGACATTCTTGTGATTCACCAAAACAGGATTATTTTCAGTTCTGGTCAGGGAAGCTTAACGAAACATTCAAAGATCAGTGCAACAATAACCCAAGTGCTTACCCTGTTTTCTGAACGCATAATGAATGGAGAGCAAATTCGTTTCATTCGTTTTGAAAATCACCGAATGATTTTTTTATTCTCTCAAAATACCAAAGATGACATGTTAGTTGCTATTGTCTTAATTCCAAACGATCGAAGTGCCAGGCAAGTCATCCCCGCTATGAGTATTGTTTTACGCATGCTTGGGGAATTTTTGAAAGGTAACATTGAGGATGCTCAAAATCAGCAATTAGATTGTTTCTACCAAATTCTTTCTGCTCCAGAAAATTCACTTATTGTTGTTCCTCGAACGTCTGAAGGAATATTAGCTGCTCTAGTTATATTGACTGCATTTGCTCACGACATGCATTTTGGAATTAAACAGATTATTTCAAATTTACATTTTGTGGATCCCAGTAAGAGCCAAGAGCTTCGAGAAATAAGTCAAAAATCTGCAATTACTCGAATCCTCTCTTTTGTACCTCTTCCAGAAGTAGAAGAGAATGACAAAGTTCTTTTATTTGGGTCGGATTCACCTCTTAGGCAATATTTTTCTGCTTCTCCTGGAGAACAAGTTTATGATGTCATAGGCCGTGTTTTCGGAGATCAATCTAATGCGGGCAAAATGAGAAAATTTATTGCAAATGAAGAAGCACAAGAAATTGCTCATTCGATTTCTCTTCTTCCACGGTCTGATGATGATTTCATTCGAAAAGAAATTCTATTATCAACGGTGCTCCAACCGGGCAAAGATATTATTGTAACAATGTCTGCTCCAGTTATGCAAAAGCTACGGGAATTGGCTTCTTCTACTCCTGTCATTAAAGAGACGCCTGCCATTGAGGAAGCTCCTGATGTCGCTGTTGATCTCGAAGGTTTAACAATTGAACCTGAGAAAGAAATACCTGCAGCAGTTCAAACTAGGCTTCAATTATCAGAAGTTGAATTACAAACAGAAGTCGAATTGGTAGCAGAACCTGATGCAATTCCAGAAGCAATACCTGAAGTAATTAGTGAGACCATTGAAACCGTTGCTGTTGAATATATTGATAGTGATGTTTTAGCGCGTTTAGATGAAACAAGAAAAAGGGGGTTTGAATACCGTTTTGATTCAATTCCTTTGATACTTGATACTTCCCCTTACGAGATCAATATATCAGAAACTCAAAATTTACCCTTCAATGAATCGGAAATTACTCTTAGACTTTTTCCAGGGGGAGATAGACATTTTATAATCCATATTTATACGGCTCTTACTCGCTTATCAGACTTGAGAGATTCTTTAGAGGATATTTCAGTTAGATTCGGAGGAGAAACTCATCTAAGGGATAATCATGTTTCATTGGTTGGTCCTGTTGAAAAGCAACAAACGATTCTCCGAGCATTACTATGGTTGAGCATTGTAGAGTATCTTACACAGGTTAAAATGAAGGTTCAAAAACTCACAGAACTATTTGAAATTCCAAAAGAAGGATCGATCTTAATTATTCCACCGAAAAGGGATTATATTAAAGACAAAATTCCTTCTAAATTCAAAAACTTCATCGAAGAAACTGCCATTCGTGCTAAAATCGAAGAAGAAGCATTCTGGGCTCTAGGAAAAGCTCAGAACGAAATCCTTTCACATCTCATGACTCCTCTTAAACAAGGAGAAGGTGTGGTCTTTGTAACTTCTGACAGTAACCAGGAAATGGAAGAAATAGCTTTATTCCTATTATTTATTTCTGAGATATGTGGCATTGGGTTTTCGAGATGGTAAGAAGGCTAAAGGAAATTCTCGGCGAAGGCTGCTATTATATCGGTCAGCGGAGGCCTACCCGTAGCAATGACGCTGATTACCGTCCGGAATAGCAGAAAAGCCTATTGCTGAAATCTTTGTCGTGGTTCCGGTCAATTTAACTTCCCATCTCCCAGTACTCTAATCTGGGGATCTAAAATGAGACCCTTTTTCTAGTTTAA
>CAZALJ010000197.1:0-4799 GCA_964485715.1 uncultured archaeon | reverse complement strand
AAACCAGCTATTGATTTTTGCATCACTAGTCCACCTTATTGGAGTCAACTTGAACGTAATGCAATTCGACAAAAAAAGCGGAAAGAAATGGGATTAGATACTCAATACAGCACTAATGACCCAAAAGATCTCAGTAACCTCAGAGACTATCATAAATTTCTTAGTGAACAGCAAAAGATTTTTGGTCATGTACATGATCTTTTACGACCCAGAGGTTATTTAGTAATCATCACAAACAACGTTTTTGCAAATGGACGGGTCTATCCATTAGCTTATGATACAACACTTAGTCTGACTCAAGATAAAGAACATTCATGGATATTAAAGGATGAAAAGATCTGGTTACAAGATGATAAATCTTTGGTTGCATTAGGAGTAAATTATGCATGGGTGGGAAACCGTTGTCATCAGTACTGTCTTATTTTTAGGAAAGAAGAATCCTGAACGATAAAAAAAATATAAAAAGGATGTGTCATTCGGAAAATCTCAATCAATGTGACCATTTTTAGATCTTTTGAATGAAATCATAAAAACTTTAACTGTTATTTAATATGTAACTTGCAGATCTTTTGATTCAATGACAATTTTTGACGATGTTAGAGTTAAATGGAAGCAGCTATTGGCTAAAATAATTAGCTCCAAATCTTCTTGACTTTATATTCTCAAAGTGAAAGACCGTTTTATCTATCAAAAATATATATGGAAATCTTTTAAATAATATAATAACATTAGTTCAATGAGCGAGGTCTATAAGTGACAGTATTTGACGATGCACGAGCTGAATGGAGGCAGATTTCAGCAAAAAAAAAGTGGCTTTCTTCAGTTTTTGGTGAAACATATTATATTAGATACCCTCTCGAGGCAGGCACAGCAGAAGCCGTAACTTATAAAGCATCTATCTATAAGGGCGACGATTCAGTCCATGCTTGGGATGCAAGAGGGGTACGCCAAAAAATTATACAAAGAATAATTGAAAGCCAAGAAAGGACGATAAGACCGTGGTATGGAGAAATATCTTTCTTCGCTGATCAAATTAAACTCCTCCCTCCACTTCCAGAGTCTGAACTGGATTTTATTCTCCGCACATCTTTACAATCGGAAGATGAGACATTTATGCTATTTAAAGTGGCACGAGAGGAAGTATTAAAGCATCTTGATCCTAAACATGATAAAGATCAAGAAGAACGAAGATCATTTATACAAACATCTAGTCCTGAAGATTTGGCTAAGAGGTTCGCACAAGTTCAAATAGAGTTTTATGGTTTATTAAACATCATAAAGGATAAGATGTTCGTATTATCAGATGATGAGATTAAAGAAATCATAGATTTTTTACTTGATATTGAGAAATCTGATAAATTCTTAGTTAAGAGATTTATTGAGCCCAATATGAGGGAGGAAGATATGAAACCTTTCATTGGTCAAGATAATTCAGAAGTAAAGCTGAAATTAAATTTTCTTTTGAAATATATAGCTGGGGGCGATTCAGAATATTATAAATTCCGTGTGTTCCAATTATGGTTACGAAATCTATTAGATTTTGATAAACAGGCTTCAGAATACATTGAGAATATAAAAAGTGATCTATTCAAGGAATTTTCCGATGAAGAAGTCATTAATAAGTCAATATTTCAAGCAGTTAAACTTTTTAGGTGGGAAACGCATAAAGAACGGCTCTTAACAACCTTAAAAACCGAATATGCGTCTAAGTTGGATTTCAGAGGCTATACAAGTGCTGTGTTTCATCTTTTAAGATCACGAAATGAGCTTTTCTCTGAGCTTTCCGATAATGAAATCATCGCATTACCAATTAATCTGTCGAATTATGACCCCAAAAAGGTTTGTCATGACATTGGGCTAGAAATGATTGAGTCAATATTAGACTATTTGGCTAGCCAGATTCCAGAGCCTGAAGGTGTTGGGGGAAGAACACAATCTCGTCTCATTATGAATAAGAGAATCAACAATATGAAAAAATATGTCTTAACAGAGGAGATCAGAGATGAAATACTTCAAACAGTTTCTTTGATGTATGAAAACATAGGAACAGACAAAGAGAATTTAGTGGAAGATGCTATGCGAGAATCGCACAGGCGGCTTGTACCTAGGGGTGAGTATTACTTCGAGGAAATGAAAACTGAAGTTGAAACTGCGATGCGCGAGATGGGTGATCAGGATTTAAGAAAGGAGTTAGCAGCAAGTACTGATGATCCCCAAACTCTTGTGAAACAATATGGAAATCAAGCTGTCGGGATAATTGGAAGAGATGCAGAGATCACTGACCTTTATTCCACTATTCTTGGTTTAAAAAGTGCAGAAATTATATTTTCTGGCTCCCGCACGTTAACACCAATGAAAAGACGAAAAGTAACTCATTCGATTATTGATGATGTAATCCACCCTCAATTTGAATTTTTATGGTTAATCAAGAAGGAAGAAGAAAGCAAAGAGGTTTGAAGAATGGTTACAGATCTAGCAAATGTTGAAGAACTGCTGAAAGCTAAAATTGGATCTACAGGAATAGAATATTTAGCTCCTCAGCTTGAAGTTATTCGTTCAGCCCGGAACTTACCCTCAAAATTAGACGATTTCAGGCTCATGACTCAACGGATGTATGAATCTTTTCAAATGATTTCGCAATGGCTTGCACCTGTAATTGTACCAATTTCAGAAGAATTAACTGAGTTAGAAGCTCAGTTACAGGAGTTACAATACAAAATTAAGTTTCAAATAAAACAAGAAGGCATAAAATACTGGCAGGAGATTGAAGAAAGTAATAATCCAACCATTAAATCTTTATTTTCAGAAATCAACCAACTACGAGGTTACATCTTACAACAGAGAGAGAAATTATTACACGCTGCACATCGTGCAGAACTACCAAGGTTGTTTGGGTTAGTTTTATGGCCTTACACAGACCACGTTAATATAAATGATGTGTTGGAGGAAGTTAAGACATCGTATTTTGGTCCAAGTTATTATTACAATAAGAATAACATTTTATGTGATTCTATAGTCCTTACGGCCGTATGTGAAGACTGTTTAAAACAAAAGAAGCATAGTTCTGTAGCGGATCGTCAAATTGAGAGTTTAATTGAAACAAGACTCTCATTCAGACGTATTGAAGAACAATTCGAATGGAGCAAATATAAAAGAGACCCAAATGACGGATACTTCACAGAGATGCAAGTGAATGAAATAATCAAAACGCTATTGCCTGGATTACCAGTTTCAGAGAAAAGTAGTTTATATAATATTTATGATGACGCAACAGATAGGTATCCGATTGGCGAATTCCTTGATTGGTTAAGAACTGCTCTACGTCGAAAAACTTCGATTGGAGGAGATGAGGATACTCGAAAGGAGGAGTCGTCTTCTGCAAAAAGGCACATAATAGGGCTTTCTTTCATGGATAAACATCGAAGAAAAGAAATTTTAGGAAACATCAGTGATTTAGGAGATATCTTCGAGCGTATTTTAGCTCCTTATCATGAGTTAAAACAAGAAAATGCTTTTATGCAAAGTGCTCAGTTTGAAATTGAAAACGTTATGGAATTGGGTAGTCAGGCTTGGATTTATGATTATTCAGGCGTAGAAACAGCAATCTTACGCTCGACACTATTATTAATTTCTGATAAACAACCAAAATTTGATGTACTTGAAGCGTGTCAGAGACTCACAAACACAGTTCTTTCAGGTCGTGTTGATCGAAATGACACACAGAAGGGAAATTATATACTCACTGATCAGCTTCCCTCTAGAATGTGGAATTTTATCGGTAATGGCTTGTTAACTATTTTGGAGGAAGCCCTAATAAAAGAAGAAGCTCTCGCTGTTTCATTGATCAAAAGTATTTTTAAAGATGAAGATCGATCACGGCTTGTTACGTCAAAAAAGTTCATGCCAGTTTTTCTTGTCCAAACAGACTTTAAGAGAGGTATAGATTATCTAACACGAGACAAAGGGCTTCTTCCCCAGACCATGAGTGTCTGGACTCGAGATGATTTTCATTTTCAATATCGTTTTGCCCAATTAGCTGGATATCCTTGGTATTTTGATAATAATGCACTATTAGAGATATTAGTAATAGAAGCTCTTAATATGCCTACGCATAAAATAAGCCAATTACATGAGAATGTGAAGCTGAGACAAACAGTTTATACTGTAGATGACGAGACATACATTGTTTATTATGGACTTAAAGAGGAATCAATACAGGCTTTGGCTTTTAAAGAAGTAGATATTTTGTCAGAGGAGGGAATTGATCCTGTTGAGGTAATTTTTCGACCACATAAATTTTTAGGAATGGGCCCAGAAAAGAACAACTTGCATTTAGTCTTGGATCAAGCTCGAGCTACAGATCCGAAAGATTTGATGACAATCATTTCAGGCCTTTGAAATGAAAGAGGAGAAACCATTATGGAGAAAAAAGTAACAGACAAAACCAATGCAGGAAGAATTTTAGTCGTTGGGACGCAAGGTGGGGGCAAAACAGCAATTGTCACAAAATTGGCAGCTCGAACTGATAGTTCTATGGAATATTATGAAGACTTCGCTGGAACAATTGAAACAGAATATCTGAAAGTCTCCTTTAATGAAGGGAATTTCTATAGTTTATTACTACCTATAGGAGGACAGGAGAAATGGGCCAAATTGAGAGAAAGATTTGGCTCTACAGCTGAAGCAATTGTTACAATTCTGGATTCTTGCACAAAACAATTTTGGACGAATTCTCTTCAACAAGCAACATCAATTTCAAGCGTATTACCCTATAATAACTATCCTATCTCATTTATAGT
>CAZALJ010000196.1:0-4804 GCA_964485715.1 uncultured archaeon | reverse complement strand
CAATAAAGCTACCAATCCCGCTATAAATCAATATCTCTGTTCCTAGGGATTTGATAATCTGGCGTTTTGAGGAACCAACTGCTCTCAATACACCAAATTCCTTCGATCGTTCTCGAACGTTGATTGCAAGAATATTTGTGATGAATAGAAATTCTACCACAAATGAGGCGATGATGATAAGATTCATTGCTGCTTGATATGACCGAATGGCTAAAACATCATGTTGGCTAATTGATTTCTCTCTGTAGACATAATAATCCAGCCCAATAGCATATTCAATACGCTCTGCGATACTATTGATGCTTACAAAATCATTGACTTTAACTACTATTTGAAAATTTAAATGAGATTCTGTTGTAAACAAACTAATCAAGTAATCTAAGTCCATAAGGACGAAAAAATAACCAATATAATTACCAAAATGAGATTTATCATCCATGACACCTGAAATTGTTACAGTGTCTCCACGAAAATCATACTTTGATTGGTTAGAAAGGTGAACTTTTTGTCCAGGATCAGCATAAAGAAAATTGGCAATTGATTGAGAAATTATCGCTTCCCGCCGTTCCAAGGTGTGATTGCCATCATTCAAAATAATGTGAGGATAATCGGGGTGGGAATCGGGTTCCAACCCATATATAATAATATTATTGGGGATAGTAGTGAATGCTGACAATTCATCCATATAGGTAATCGTTGCAACTGGACTGGCTCTTTCAACCCCTTTGATGGATTTTACAACCTCAATTAAACTATTCATCTCTCCTATAGTGCTATTTTTCTTGGGATGGATAGTAATGTCAGTAAAATTTTCACCTCTATGACTGTTTATGAAGTCTTCATATAGTGAATCAATAGTGATGGCTATTCCTGTTTCAAGTCCCACGGAAATGGCAATACCAATCATTATAAGGCATGTGCGCCACCGATTGCGGCGAACATTTCGGAAGGGAAGTGTAAATGACATGAGAACCCCTTTTTCCAGAATCAAGTAATCAAACTATGAAATTATATTTTTGTTTTTCGATAGCTGAAATTTTAATTTTTCATCTACATAAGTAAAAGTATCTGGAAGATGTAGTTTAAATAAAAAAAAATGGGAAATTATTTTTCGAAGGAGAAATCTACTACCTGTTTTACCTTTGATAAAAGGGGTAACTGCAACCAAAATATAAGTATGATAATTATGATATTTCTTGAATATATTTGATTATGATACTTTAGGGTCATTGAAAGACCTGTAACAGTGAAAATTCTCAATAAACAATAACTAGAAATCAAATGCTTTGCACTATAGTGATAGATTTGTAATTAAAACCGAGATCGCAAGCAAACTGATGGCTGCACCGATATCTTCGTGAAGTTGTCCGAACTGAAACAACCCTAATTCAAACTTGTATTCAGAGGCTTTGGATTGTCTAAACTTGAATTGTTCCGAATGTCTCTTACGACTCTTCCTAGCAGAGGTTTTAGATACATCACTACACCCTCCTGCAAGAAAATAAATTCCAGATATGAGTAGAGTTGCAAGACCCCAAATTTTGTAAAAGTTACCTCCTGATACCAGAAAAAAAACAAAAGCTGGAATAAAAGAAAATACTAATCCCAAAATAATTTTCTCTAGGTAACCTCTAAAGGTCGCTTGGCCCAATTGGGGATATGTAGCGGAAATAGTACCTGTTGTTGAATCCCAATAATCCTTCTGCTTATTAGCGTTGTCTTTTGCTGCTGTTTTCTGCTTGTTATTCTTCTGAATGTCATTCATTACTTGGACCTATTGAGGGGAATGATAATTATTCGTTCGTTTGATCAAATCAACAGCTTCTACTGGATAGTGACAAGATACTAGGTGATCAGGAGAAATTTCAGTTAAAGAAGGTTCTACTTCTTTACAGTGTTTTTTAGCATAGATACATCTAGTTCTGAATCTGCATCCCGATGGAGGATTTAATGGGCTTGCGACATCACCTGGAAGAATGATACGTTTTCTAATCAGAGTAGGATCAGGAATGGGAATTGCTGAGATTAAAGCTTCTGTATAAGGATGTCTAGGGTTACTAACGAATTCTTCAGCTGGTGCGAGTTCTACAATTTTACCTAAGTACATCACTGCTATTCGCTGGCTGACATGCCTAACAACACTCAGATCGTGAGCAATAAAGACGTAAGTGAGATTAAATCTCTTTCTAATATCTTTCATCAAATTGAGTATTTGGGCCTGAACTGCCACGTCTAAAGCAGAAACAGGTTCATCTGCTATAATTAATTGGGGTTCGACTGCTAGAGAACGTGCTATGCCTATCCGCTGCCGTTGTCCCCCACTAAATTCGTGAGGGTACCGCAAGGCATGATAGTCCTCTAACCCACAAAGATTAAGAAGTTTCACCACTCGCTCCCGTCGTTCTTTTTTTGACATACCCCGTTGGTGAATAACAAAGGGTTCTCCAACAATTTCACTAACAGTTATCCTTGGGTTCAAAGAAAGGTATGGATCTTGGAAAATCAATTGTGCTTGTTTACGAAATGATAGTTCTTCCCTTCGTGTATTGAAGTCAAAAACTTTGTCACCATTAAAGGTAACTTCACCACTAGTGGCGGGGATCAACTTGAGGATAACCCGACCTAAGGTTGTCTTCCCACATCCCGATTCTCCAACTAAGCCAAAGATTTCCCCTTTCCTAATCGAAATAGAAACTCCATCCACTGCTCTAATATATCCAATCAATTGTCTACGTATAATTCCTTTTTGATACACTGGAAACAATTTTGTTAGATCATGAGTTTCTAATATGATATCACTGGATGCCATCGTTGTCTTACTCCTTGTCTCTATATATTTCTTTATGAAAATGACACGCTACAGCATGTTTTGGGGTCCATGATTCTAAAGTAGGAACTTCCTCTACGCATTTATTTTTGGCATATGCACACCTCGGGTGAAATCTACAACCTGATGGAGGATCGATTAAGTCAGGTACACTACCAGGTAATGTTTGCAGTTTATCCACCGTTAAATCAAGTCGTGGAATAGCTGCCATCAAAGCTTGTGTATAAGGGTGGCGTGGATCTTTAAAAATTGTTCTAACTGCCGCTACTTCTATCAGATATCCCCCATACATCACACCAACACGCTCGCAGTTTTCTGCAATAATACCAAGATTATGGGTGATTATTAGAACAGACATGTTGTATCTTTTTTGTAAGTTGAGGATGATTTCTAGGATCTGTGCTTGAATCGTTACATCCAGCGCTGTCGTCGGTTCGTCTGCGATAAGCAAGGTGGGGTTACAGGATAATGCCCGGCTTATCATAACTCGTTGGCGCATACCTCCACTGAACTGGTGGGGATAATCATCAACACGTTCCTTTGCCAAAGGAATACCAACTTCTTTCATGAGCTGGATAGCTCTTTCTTTGGCAACCTCTTTTTTAACACCTTCGTGTAATCTGATTACCTCAGCTATCTGTTCACCAACCGTGAAGACAGGATTGAGGGAGGAGAGGGGATCTTGGAAAATCATGGAAATCTCTGCACCGCGTATCTTGTAAAGGTCTTTATCTTTCATCTTCAGTATATCTTGACCCTTAAACCACACCTCTCCTTCTTCGATAATTCCTGGAAATCTTACTAGATTCATACAAGACAAGGCTGTTACTGTTTTCCCACATCCGCTTTCACCAACTAATCCAAAAATCTCACCTTTTTTGATATGGAATGAAACTTTCTCTACGGCCTTAACAATACCAAATTCTGTATAAAAATAAGTTGTTAGATCCTTTACGTCAACAAGGATTTCCTCACTGCGTTCGGTCGTCATAGTTGTGGTTTGCTTTTCTACTGTTGTCAATTCCTGTCACTCCATTTGTATAGATTTCTTCAACATTCTTTTTCTTCATTTGCTTTTCTGTGTCTCAATTACCGTAGTCTTGGATCAAAGGCATCACGTAGGCCATCACCAAGTAAGTTAAAGGCCATAACAGCAGAAATAATAAGTATTGCGGGAAATAACACTGGCCACCAAGCATCTATTACAATTGCAAATCCATCGCTAAGCTCACGTCCCCAGCTAGCAAGTGATTCGTCTGTATAACCAAGAAAGGCGAGACCTGCTTCCGCAACGATGTTAACAGCTAAATTAAAAGTTACAGCAACTATCAAAGGTGCTAAAATATTTGGAAGGATATGAATTATCATTATTCTTTTATTTGACGCCCCTAACGCTCGAGCGGCTTCTACATAGTCCATTTCACGCACCTGTAGAATTGTCGCGCGAACGAGACGACATATGCCCATCCAACCGAATAACCCCAAACCAACTGTAACAGAAATAATTATAACTTCAGCAGAGATATTCAGTGCAATTATTAAATTGTCTATCCACTGAGTTTGCTGTAATAAGACAATAACGAGTATCATTGTAAAATAAAATGGCAAAGTCATAAAGATGTCCGTTATTCTCATAATGAGTTCATCGACCCTCCCACGGGTATATCCTGCAATCATACCCAGCGGAAGACCTATCATCAAGGCAATTATAATAGCTCCAACGCTTACTATCAGAGAAACTCGGGAACCGTATAACAACTTGGAAAATAAATCTTGAGATTGCCTATTTGTCCCTAATACGTGTAAATTCGCAAAATATTCTCCACCTCTAAGCTGAATGTTGTCTAAATACACACCTGAGCCACCAACAGTTTTCACAAAGGAAATTGTTTCAGGTTCAATGATTTCAATTTCATCACCCATGTAAGTCCATTCATAACTGCTGTCAATATTGAAATCAAACTGATCTGTTGTATC
>CAZALJ010000195.1:0-4812 GCA_964485715.1 uncultured archaeon | reverse complement strand
ACGGTGGTGTCTGTTCTCTTCTCTTAAATAGGAGAATTCCAGTTAACTTGGTTGTGAAAAATTCTCAGATTGTGAGCTGTTCTGCTCATCGTAACTGGGTTCAATCATTAGACTCATCTAATGACTCTAATCTTTGGGATGAATTTGATCTCTTTGAAAATGAAGATGACTTTTCTAGTCGACATCAAGGTCAAGATTTACCAGGAAAGTAATTATTTTGACAACAATAGAAGATTCTCCTCATTTGGAAAAACTTAGATTTGACCCTTCTTTGCATGAGCAGCTTATTCTTCCTAAGGTCCACGATCATAATTTATTGCTAGTGTACTCTACAGACGAGGCTTTAATACGTATTCAATCATTGATTATTCTCTTTTATTTAAATCAATCTTCTCAGGATAAAACACCAAGAATTCTTATCCTTACTAAAAAGAGTACGCAACAAAAATTTCAATCTTTGTTGAAATCTCATTTAACACAACTTACTACGGTTCTTAATGGATCCATTCTCCCTAATGCTCGAAGACTTGATTACAATCGTTATTCAGTGATTTTTTCTACTCCTAGAACTACTAAAAACGATTTAACAGATGAATTTTTTCCTCCTGACCATTACACTTTAATAATGGTCAATCAAGCCGAGATGGGGTCTTCTTCTAGTTCACTTAGATATTTAGTCAACAAATTATCTAATTTTCGTGTTATTGGATTTACTCAGGTGACTAATTCAGAACGGTTAGAACAAGTATGTACAAACCTCCAACTAGAGGAAGTAATTCAGCTTGAAGAACCACTTTCATTACTCGAAAGATCAAATATCCAGCATTATTCTATTCCCTTACCTCAAGAATATTTTTTCATTCTTGAAATCTTGGATCAAATAAGAATACATGAGTTAAAAGAATTAAGCACACTTGGCTTCAATGTTTCGCCCAAGAGTACTTATCGGGAGATTGTTGTGATTCACGAAAGTCTCAAAGAAGAGAACAATCCGAAATTGCTCATCCGTACAAGCAATCTACTACGAATAATGGCCCTTCAAAAAATTGTTATCTCTCAAGGTTTTCCTGCAGCTCTCACTTATTTCAATAATCTTGAATCACGCCTTGAAAAAGAGCAGAATTTCCTGGGAAAACACGCTATTGTCGAGTTTCTTGGTGACATGAAGATTCAGAAACTTCGTGAATTCATTACTGTTCAAAAGCATCTCCAACATCCTAAATCACAAATGATTCTGAAAATGATCTCTCAATACAAATCAGGAGTTTCTATCGTTACTCATAATTACCACAATGCTGTTTTTTTGAAAAACTATTTAACCCAACAGGGGTATTCAGTGATCCAAATAGAAGAACCAATTAGTTCTTTGACTGAAATCAACTTAGAACGGGCTATCTTATCATTTACTGAAGAAAAGACTAGTATTTGCATAACAAATACTGTTAATGAGATTATTGCCCGTAATGCCAAAGTAATTGTCGCTTATAATGTCGCTGCAGATATTGTTGAAACTCTTAACAACTTGACTGCTAGCATTCCTAAAGTTTTTTTATTGGCTAAACAAACAAATGAAGAAGCAAGGTTTTTTTACTTAAAACGATTGGGTACTTACTCTCAGGTACAAAATTTTGATCCTAATGTTCTCAATGCGAATTTAAACAAAGTTCAGGATATTAATCTTACAACTGTTGAAATTTCAGATTCTCCAGTTTCCTCCAGCACTGTAAATTTATCAACTGCTAATGTTTCATTAGATTTTCATAAGTCGTTATATGAGTTGGGAATTCCTTATCTTTTTTCAAAAACGGAATATATAATCAGCTTGAATGATGATTTAACTCTCCCAGGTTTCATTCTCGATCGGAGAATCTGTTTTCTACTACTGGTTCCTGATACCATTGATTCTTTTTCTTCCTCAAAATTTCATCAACATTTTAATCGACTAGTTAAGGAATTTGAACAAATCCATTTGATTTTCTTCTCTCACAGCATAGCTAACCTTAGTTTTGACTTTCGATGTGATCTTCTTCATACTGCAAATCAACACAATGTATGGATTTCGTTTTTAGCTAAAGATCAAGATATTCCCAAGTTGGTCAAAAGAGTTATTGACAAACCAATGTATAAGTTGAATCATTCAGTTGCTTGAAAAAGAAATAAAGTCTCATACGTGAAATATTCTCAGTATAAATCAAATAACCTTTTCATTTTCGCAAATAATATGATGTCGTTTTACCCGATGACTTGAAAACCTACTTGTTCGAAATGAGAATCATAAGTAAATGCGACATTCATTCCTAAGGAGCGCATGACTACAAAACTTGTACAATCAGTAAAGCTGTAGGTTTTGTCTTGGTGTGTTTTAAAAAATTCCCATGCTGTTTCTTCCAATGCTTCTAAGATCCAAATAACTCTTATATTTGGCGATTTTTTTATTGTTTCCCCGATTCGGATTGTCTCTTTAGGGGGGACTCTCCCCCTCAAGAGAGTAAAAAGTTCATCAAGAATATAATTTGTAGTAACCATTTTTCCAAATTTTCCTTCCATGATCTTCTTCTCAATTTTAATAGCAGAGGGATGATTCATATCATTTTTCACTTTAGATGCATAAAAAGCTCCTGTATCAATAAAAATCATCATAACACCTTATTGAATTTAGAAGCATCTAAATTCTAACTATTATTGTAAATAATCTGATCTACTTCTTGGGAGGCTTTCTCTTCTTTGAAACGAGACTTTACTGCTAGATTAAAATACGGATCATCCTCATCAATAGTATCACTCTTGAGAAGATTTAAAATTGCTCGTCTAACTGCTTCTTTAATAGATATATCATGTTGAGAAGCATAATCAGCAAGAATTGCATGTTCTTCAGGTGAAAGGGTAGTTTGGACTACTTTGTCTTTCGACTTCATTTTACATCTCCCATATTGAATGATATATGGAACATATTTAAAGTTAATGCCATAGAAAAATATCGTTGGTTAAATGCCAACCCGAATTTTACTAAGTCACCTTCAAAAAATTACATTCTCATTATAAATCAAATAATCTTTTCATTTTCGCAAAGAATATATCATATGCATTGTATAATGACTGTAATTTTCGATAAACTCGTGTTGGTGGTAACATCGTTCGCATTTTTACTGCTCTATAATCTAGGATGAGGCTTGCTGCAAAATCTGACTCCGATCTTATCCCTCGTCCAATTGCTTGTGAAATACTCCGTGTCACTGGTAACATAGAAAGGTATTTGGCAGTTCGCCAACCCCACTTTTGCATGTAAAGGGATCCTAACAACTGATTGGTTGCGTCAGGTCTAGGGAACGGGAGTCCTGTTAAAATAATTAATGTTAGTAAGCTACGTTTTGTATCAGAATCGAGAATTTCAATTCCTTCTGATAATTTTCCACCTAACACGCCGAAAATGCATTCATGTCTCTTTTGTTTTAATTCATCTATAAAAAATGGAGTACTGTCGGTGTTTTCGATATAGATTTGTGGTATTGATATGTGAGCAAGAATTTTTTCCTTCAATTCGTGAGATGTTGCAAAAACAATTGTATGGAAAGGATTACTTGAATGTAATCGTTGTATCACAGCAGCCATTGCTTCATAAGTCTTAGCATTTCGTTCAGTAAACTTTGAAGTGAATTGGCGATGGTAGAGGATCCCATTTAGACTGAATTGGAAATCTGATGGAATTCGAAGAGTAGCATAATCTAGATCGTAAAGAGCTTTGTATAGTGAGAGAGGGGTGAATGTTCCAGACATTAGAATGACACGATTGAAATGATTATTAACAAAATTAAATGATTGATGCGGATACGGATTTAGTTGAAGCAACTTGTTCTCTTCTGACACCCAAATGTTTCCTCGGGAAGAAAGAAAATCTTTAACTTTTAGAAGATGTGTTTTCTCAACTAATGATAATTTGTATTCGTGATCCAAGAATGCATCCAATGATGCGGATGATAAACTTCTTGGTCTTTCTACCTTACCATGATGAGATAGAATCAATTTCTGAAGACTATCAATAACTTTCAAGGGGATTATTGCTTGGGCTTTTTTTAAATCGGTTAACGAGATCTCTGATTCGATATCTGCTGTGAAGTTATGCCCTTCATCAATGATAGCTATCTGATTTGGAAATGAACTCTGAGAAATTAGTTGAGAGAACATATCCTGAAGATTCTTACTTCTAAGGTAGGTGTGAGTAGTGACAACAATGTTAGTGTATGGAATACAACTTTTTATTACATAATAAGGGCATCCAAACTCCCTAAAAGCTTCTTTAAATGTTTCAATGGAGATCGAACCATCATGTGCTGTGACAGGTATTTGTTCAACTATTGCTGGGAAATCCTCTTGCGGAATAGACCTAGTTTGTTCTAGGAAGGGGCATCTAATTTGACCGCAAACCCCCCGATAGAATTGAGGAAGTTCATCTCTCTTAATGCAGAGATCTGCCTTTAGAATAAGCGGAACAGCCGTCAGATATCCATATTTTCGGCTATTTGCGATTTTATAAATTTCATCTAGAAAAACACGGAATACTTGTGTTTTAGTTCTCACAAAGATAAATAATTGATAGTTATTTGTTTTTACTAAGGGAAGTGAATGAATTAAAGCCATTATTGTTTTTCCAAAGCCTACAGGAGCGTGGATCATTACTTTGGGATTTTTTTCAACAAATCGAAGAAATTTTGTTTGATAAGCTCGAAGTTCTGGGTGAGGGAAAAGCTGCAGCGCAGGTGGTAGATTGGTATCAATCATAAGATTAACTCCATTTTTCTTTCTTAACAAGTTCCC
>CAZALJ010000194.1:0-4826 GCA_964485715.1 uncultured archaeon | reverse complement strand
AAAAAGCTTCAGACGATCTAGAAAGTAAAAAGCTTGGCATACAGGCTGTATTTGCCTCCCTATGGAAATTTCTTTCTTTGAACCAATTTTGATTAAAGAAAGTCGATAAGCAGAGAATTGGTCACAATATTTCTCTAATTCTCGAGAAGTGCAAGAAATTATTAATAATGGTGAGTTCCTAAATTTACGACTTAAAAAATCGAATATTCGTTCATAATTACCCTCACCTGCGTATTTTATCAGGACAACTTCTGGCTTAAAATTAATCACCTCCTCCTTTGAAGACTCTATAGATTGATCAATAATTCTAAGTCGGTTAGAAGTAAGTGCTTCCTCAAAATAAGGGATTTGATAATTGGGAATCTCTGTTTGATAATCGTTCCAAGAAGCATCAAAAAGTATCCAATTACCACCCAATAAATAAGGAGTAAGTACATCTAATCCACAAAAAGGATAGATACCGCTAAAAAGTTCACCATAACGCTTTCTTAGAATAATAGAACAAATAAAACACAATTTTTCGGAATATGCCCTTAAATCGTGTCTGTTTTTGACTTTTTTACTAAGCTCAACAATCTCAGCTAGAACCGTCTCTACTTCATCAATTGAAATCTCTATCACCTTTGTTTAAAAGACAAATGTAAGAATCTATATAAGCCACGTGCCAGGATTGAGAGGACAGATATAAGACAGATTCAAAGATTGACACTCCTTAAGCTACCTGACGTCAGACCGCTTGCTGTAATATTCGTAAGTTCACAGTCATTACTTTCGAGACATTGAAGTACAGAATTACTGCTAAAATACTACTGAATAACACTACATAAATAGACTCTTTTGAATAAATAAGACAAGAAATGATTCAATCCTTTACCAATTCTTTATAACCAACAATGTTTTTTTTCATTTTAATATAAAATATTAAATTTATATATATAAAGGTGATTGGATTCAAGTTAAGAGGAATACTATTAATTGTGTTAATAATTGTCGTACTTATCAAGGGTGGGGTTTCTAACGCCATTTTTTTAATAAATTCTCCAATGAAGGGTGAAAAGGATCAAGTAGAGCCAGTGATTTTGTGGAACCAAACCTATGGAAGTCCAGCAAATGAAGTAGCTTATGCCCTAGTTCAAACCGTAGATAAAGGGTTTGCTTTAGCAGGCTACACTGAGAATGATGATACGATATCTAGTGATATGTGGTTGGTAAAAACTGATGAAAATGGAGTAGAACAATGGAACCAGACCTATGGTAAGACAGAGGATGAATATGCTTCCTCTCTATTCCAAACTGATGATGAGGGATTTATTTTGGCAGGTTCCATTGGTACTGCAGCAGTTGGTATTTCAGATATGTGGTTAGTGAAAACTGATAAAAATGGAGCAGAATTGTGGAACAGGACTTATGGTGGAAGGGCAGACAGCAGAGTATCTTCGCTCCATCAAACCACTGATGGGGGTTTTATCTTTGCTGGATATACTCACTCTTTTCGGACAGATGAGTCTGATATGTGGTTGGTAAAGACTGGATCGAATGGTACATTGCAGTGGGATCACACTTATGGAGGTCTAATGGATGAAGAGGCTTCCTCTCTTATCCAGACAGTTGATGGTAGAATTATTCTAGTTGGATTTACTCGTTCATATGGGAGGGGCAGAACTGATATGTGGCTTGTAATAACAGATGCAATCGGAACTATGCAATGGAATCAAACCTATGGTGGAACAGGTTTTGACGTGGCTTCGGCTCTTGTTCAAACATCTGAAGGAGGATTTGCTTTAGCAGGAAGTACTACTTCTTATGGTAGAGGGGGAACTGACATGTGGTTATTGAAGATAGATATCAATGGAAACATTCAATGGAACCAAACTTATGGAGGTAAAAACTATGATGGGGTCTCTGATCTCCTCCAAACATCTGATGGAGGATTTATACTTGCTGGACTCACTGAATCTTATGGTTTGGGTGAGAGTGACATGTGGCTAGTGAAAACTGATAACAATGGATTCATGCAGTGGCATCAAACCTTTGGGGGTTCAGGTTATGAAATGGTTTCCGACCTTATTCAAACTACTGATGAGAGCTTTGTATTGGTTGGTTATACTGATTCTTATGGATCAGGAAGAAATGATATATGTCTCGTTAAAATTAGTACGAAAGTTCTTGACACTTATGACATTCAAATTAATGTAACAGCAGGATTAATTATCCTTATTATTCTATTTTTTTTCATTTTGTGGTCCATCCGAAAAAATAAACCATTCTAGCAATTGTTATACTCTAATACAATAAACGAAAAGACAAACATCAGACGGTTTTGCTTCTACTTGAAGATTGACACTCCTGAAGCTTCCTGACGACAGTTCTGCTGAATTTTCACAGTTTTCTCGAAAAAATAGCCCTTGTGCGATTAGTGGCAGCTAGTGATTAATCTTTCACTTAATGAACATATTTAGAGGGAAAACCGATATTCGCTACAAAAAATACTTTATAAGAGCTATATAAGCTTACAAAATCTTTTAAGTCTAATGAGACTATTTTTTATCTGTTGAAAGTGAAATAGAGGATTAGATTTTCAAGTTCTCTCCTTCTTAGAGGTGAGCAGTGAAGTGGTTCGGCCAGGCCGTGAGAGTTTTAAACGATTTATCAAAACTATTATGGAACAGCTTCCAGCTCATATTGAGGAGTATCCGCCACCTGATCAACTTTTACTATCGGAATTCCTCTCAGTCCTTCAACATTATGAAGAGGCCGACTACCAAAGAAATAAGCTCTCAAAGCGATTTGAAGAGTACAATAATAGTATCTTGGGAACTGACCAATACCTCCACACTACATTCCTATGGTTTACTTACAACTATGTTTCAAATGCAAATCTGTTGTTAAACATCTCAAAATTTCACGCAAATCTATTCTATGAATACATGGTAAAACATCTTCGTGGGAGCTTTGTTACTCCGGGAGTTTATGGACTTATACGTGAAAACATTCCATTATCGAATCTTGCTTGGGAGCAATTGCAATATGAAAGCAATAAACTCCTTATCCCACTCACAAAGAATCAACTTCAGATACTGAAAACAGTTTATTCCTTTAACACGGAAGCAGGGATATACGCTTTAGATCCTCGCAAGCTGAGATCTGTTATTGTCAAGCAGGTGAAATTTCCAAAAAACCTGAAGCCCACTGATGAACTGAATCGATTCTTTACCCGCATGGATGGACGATGGTCTTTTCGTTTTTTTTCACCAGCTTTGGGTTTAGATCGATTGTTTTTTCATTTTCAGCTTCAGGAATCCACTTCATTAGAAGATATTATCGATTTTCATAATCCTGCAAACACAGTCTTATGTGTAAGTGATATATTTAGTGCTAGAGACTCACCAAATACCTATATTGGGAATTCGTTAGTCCCTATCCAAGAAATAGAACAACTAGAAAGTCATCTTCAACATTGTGAGAATCAGGGGAAACTTATCTTAAAAGAACTGATACGAATCACAACCACCCGTACAAGTGCTTCTCTAAACCATTATCGAGCTAATTCTGGCTGGTTTGAACTAAGTCCAACAAAGATGCATAGGTTAACATCTTTGTTAAAATCAAAACATCCTAAAAAACGACTGGTAAAGAATTCTTCTCTTTTTGTGTCCCCTTCATTCAATGGCCATTGGTATTATGACCAACATCCCCTTCCCACCGAGATAATCAAGCTTTATTCTAAGATTCCAGATGAGTATACATACCAATATTTGCCGTTGAGATCAAATGCTCAGGATTCTACAGCTCTTTCTAGAACAGAAATTGGTCTATTGAAACAGTTGATTTATAATAAGGTAGTATACATAGGATTTGTCCCGTGGCGATTGGTATATGAATTTTCACTTGATTTATACTATATCATTTTACCTAAGATACCTCTTTTTCAGTTAAAACGTTTTTTAAATTTACTTCCTTATAGTGAAATTCATTATACGGAGAATTCTATTTACGTTCTGACTCAATTAACTCCTAAACTTGTACGGTGGATAGAAAATGATCTTAATTGGACCGTGATATCTATAATACTTACACATTATCGACACAATCTTGAGTTCAATTGGTATGATTCAGGGAAACTTCAGTGGAAGACACCAAATATCCTAATAGAATGATGAGAAAAAAAAGGAAGGAAGGAGAAATATTCTCCAGATAGATTGAATTTTATTTAGGGCTTCCGCCACCAGTTTGAGGGGGGTTCATTTTTCTTAACCTCGAGTATTTTACCCTGATAAACGATCAGAATTTCCTGAGAGAAACCTTTCTCGCTGATTTCGCCATAATTTGTACCCAAAAATTCTTGTTTAGAGGCAAAAAACAGCTTTAAAGAAGAAAAATTCTATATAAAAACCCCCATAAACGCACTCCCCCGCTTAATCGGTTTATAAGTTTAGAACAGACTCACAGAGATCAGTGAAAATGAAAGGGAAAAATAGAAAGTGCCATCTTCAGGTGCATGGGGAGTCCATTCTTTCAGAGTCAAAATAGGGAGATTAAGAAAGCCCTCGCTTGTAATGGTATGAGACACGAGCATGAAGAGCCATACCATTTGGATTGATAATCGAGAACCTGCCACACCGACAGCTGAATTGACCTATTTAGGCTATCAGGTGGAAAATACATACTTAGAAGCAGGAGATTTCGAGGGGGAGACTATTATAGGGGGAAAAAAAACTAACCCTGTTTGCAGATATTCTTCTTCTATTCGTCTCTCTCGCATTCCACCTTAACTTTTTCCTCCGAAACGCAAAAGCAGCATACAGACACCAGACCGTTGCTCGTTT
>CAZALJ010000193.1:0-4838 GCA_964485715.1 uncultured archaeon | reverse complement strand
AAGGTTCTGATTCTGGATCTAGGTCACTGAGCTCAAGGTCAACAAATTCTATGTCTTTTTCTTGACTTTGATTCATATGATGATTTTCATCCTTTTTGAATTCCTCTGATTCAGAATTAAAATGCTCCTCGGGTTTTCTTGGGATTAATTGGGAAGGTTTATGCTGAATTCGTTTACTCAGCAGATTTGTGGTATCAGTATCAGTTGGAAGAGTGAAGAAAGGAAATTTTAATGTAAAAGACAAGGTCTTAGGGTCGAATGTTAGTGACAAATCCCTTAGCAGTAATTCAAAAACGTTCTGTGGGAGTTTTTTATCATTCGGCATATTAATCAACCATATATCCTTGGCCTCTTACCATTTTTTAGATGCATATTTTTTAGTAATTTTACGAGCTTTTTTCATGAATTTCTTGCGATCACTTAAGTATTCCTGAGCTGCTTTCTTATTGAAAACATCATGAGGATTAGTATAAGCTGTGTCAATATTGAACATTGCTAAGATTGAATAAATTATTGTACTAATGTTCTTTGAAGGAGACCATCCGTCGGGTCTTCCAGTGAGGTCAGGATCAACAAGAGCTAGGCAAATATTCCTTTTTCCCTTGTATTCCTCAGGTTTCGGCCAAAAATTTGGATGCCAGATTGGTGTATGTAATCGAACGAAAGGAGGAGAATATGGATAATTGGATCCGAATTTTATTTCTAGTTTAAATTTTCCTTTCTCATAAGGAGTTCCTTTTGGGCCCTCCAGAAGGATTGCTAAGTGTTCGACGCTCTTTTTCCCACCTGGAAATGCTTTTAGCTGCTTGATAGTTTTTTGTTTGTACAATTTCTTTAATTGATTATAATCATCAGCGATTCTTTTAAGTCTGATAGACATTATCTAAACCTCTTAACTATCTAATTTTCAGTTTAATATAGATCTGAGTGCCATCATCAAATCCTGTGACCAATAAAGTCTCGTAATCTCGGATTCCTGCTTTAGATACGCTCATATTTGTAGTAATCTCATTAATATCAGAAGAATCTATACGAAAAACAGTCGGAGGAAATTCTGGGTCAATTGGGAGACTTTTTTCCTTTGTTAATTTATTGATGATTTTTTGAATTTGAGAGCTAGAACTAACCTTTATCCGATAAAGGGGAGTACGATTATTACCACACATCGTACAGTCTGAATTCTTGGGTTTATCTATTTCATAGAACTTACCAGTCAATCCGTTGTAAATCACATAATTTAGTTGAAGGGTACCAAGCTTTCTTTCCTCAGGAGGGGTATGGAGATGATGTAGGATTTTAACTGCTTCTTGTGATTGATACGATGCCATTACGCAATTGATTGTGATTACAGTCGGCTCATGATTATCTATTATTTGGATAATTTGATCTGTTGTAAAAGGTTGTGAGCTAGGAAAATGTTCTTCAAGTAATTGATTAGCATATTCCTTGACGGTGTTAACTTCTTTCGGTTTCAATATGTTTACAGGTCTACTGTGATCTTGTTCAAATTTCAATTGACCTTTGAGAATGCAATGTGCGGGTCGTCGGGGATTACCAACTAAAGTACAAGCTCCTAATTGATCCTGTTCCCTTTCTATTAATGGATCACACTCCAAACAAGCATTACTGAACGGCCAGACACAATAAATATGTCCATTGAATGCAGCTGTGCCAGCATCAATTAAAGGCTTACGATTATGAGTTGCTCGTCGGTTTAATTCTAACCGAGCTTCAATTGAATCTAAACCAGCAATATAGAGATCAGCTTCGGAGTATAAATGAGGAGGAAGATCCTGGAGAGGGCAATTATATGCTTCTACTTTGATAAAAGGATTCATTTCCTGTAAACGTTTAGCAGCGTACTTTGCTTTGGAACTACCTTCTGGTGCTCCAATAAACAGTACTTGACGATTAAGATTGGAATATTCAATCGTATCAAGATCCACTAGTATTAATCGTCCTACTCCAACCATTGCAAGGTTTTTCGCGACTTCAACTCCAAGTCCACCAACACCTACAATTAGAACTGTACTATTCTTTAGAGTCTCTTGTTTCCATCCTGGTAGTCGAAGTTGACGATCAAAACGACGCTTTTCTGCGTCAGTGAACATTTTACTGGTGAAATTTGATACATTTGTCATTGTTATTCAACTTAAAGTAATTAATAATATCCTGCTGTCGAAACAGGAATGATCAAGCATTCAAGTCCGTCTTCAATCTCATAATTAGATAGTACATCGTCTGTATCAAGCGTCCGTCCACTTATGGAAAGATGAAATTCTTGTGGATCGAGACCAAAAATACCACCAAGAGTTTCTTTTAAATCTAAGACCGCCATCTCAGGATCAACTGTGAGTTTTTCGAGTTTTTCTCCTGGCCCAATTGTTGATCGGAAGAATAATGTGATCCGAGATCCTGTTGGGACTTTGGTGGTTGGCACTTTTGTTCTTACTTCAGGAATTTCTAAGTTCTCTTCTTCTTCTTCGATTTCCAAATCATTAAAATCTTCATTTTCAGACATTAAGCAATCCTCCATTCTGATTGGTATCATACCAAATATTGATTCATCTTCAATATGAAAAATTTGGTATTTCAAATCTTCGTTTGATTGCAAGTATATATCTAGATAAGTCAATTTAATTATTCCTTTTTGTCTGATAAGTAAAAAATCGATAAAATTTAATGATGGAAATCGGTTCAAATATAAATCTCCCCCTGTAAGGTGTCTTTTCCTGATTGTAGAAGCCATAGATTAGCTCGAATATAATAATCAGTTGATGAAATTATCAAATCTAAATTATTATCATGCTCTCTATGTATCCACTGAGCTTTTTTTGCTTTTTCCCGCTCAGTCATGGCCAAAACTATTGATTCGATAATATTGTCTTGAACTTCAATCATTGAAAGACATCCTTGTAAAATAAAAAGAAGATGAGCTCTTTCTTCTAATTATATTAAAACTAAAAATCGAAGAAAGAAACTCAACCAGCTGTGCTGTGGGGAATCAACAGAATTTCATCGCCGTTGTCGACACCATAATCGCCAATTGGAGCTGACTCATCAAGTGTACGACCAGCGTGGCTTAGATGGAAGTCATCTGGATTCAATCCAAAGATATTAGCCAGAGTATCTCTGACGTCTCTAACAGGTGTATTTTCCCCTACAGAGAGTTTTTCAGTCCGTTCAGGTCCTACAGTAGATTTGAAGAAAACATTCTTCTTAGGACCAGTAGATATCCCCGACACTGGAGTTTTTGATTGAGTGGGGGTTTTAGATTTGATGTTGGTTTTTTCTTCTAAATCAAAGTCTAAATCTTCAAAATCTGACATTTTTTTTCACCTTTTTTTCTTTTTTATGAGTTTAATTTTTTGTATGAAACTCATGTAATATACGTACCTTACGTATTTATAAAGCTTACGAAATATACGTAACACCCGAAAACTATATAAATGTGAAAAACTCCATTAATTATAGAAATAGAAAAAAAGAGAAAGCGAGGTTGATTTATTGTCAGAGAATGCCCAGAACATCAAAATTTCCAGCAGAGCATGGGAACTTTTACGATGGGCAAAATTTGAGCTTGATGCAAGGTCGTACAGTGAAGGCATTGTTTTACTAAACAAAAAAATTCAGAATCGGTCTAAAAGCTTGAAAAAAGCGTTAGAAAGTTTTGATGAAAAACGACATCGAATCAAAGTAAAAACCCCTGAAGATGTGAAAAATTCCAATTTTCTCCTAGAAAAGCCAAAAACAATTCTATTACGAGCAGAGGCACATAAAATACTTAATCGTTTAAAATTGGAAAGCAATAGACCCGCTTACACCTTTTCTGATGGCATTGAATTCTTAATAAAGGAAAATAAGGATGTTTGGAATGCAATCCCTGATCGTTTAAAGAAATAATGTTAATAAATTGGAGTCTGTAATATATTAAAGTAATGAGGAATATTCTATGTCAGAAACAGAATTAGAGATCGTCTATGGTCTAATTGCACGAAATCCCCCCATTTTTGCAATCATTGGGGGCGTATTACTAGTTCTTCTTGGAGAATTGGTGGAAATTGAAGCTTTAGTATCCTCTGGCTGGAGTTCTCTTGTAACTGGGATATTTCTGCAGATAGGTTGGCTTGTAATGATAAACTCTGGAAGAAGACGTCGATAGTGTTTGCTTGTTAGTTACAATAGATTTAATTTTGATCGTCTCGAAAGAAAAGGGTTTGAACTATTCTGGGGCATAATCTTTAGCCATTTCTGCGCGTGAAATGACAATTCGTTGTACCTCATTCGTTCCCTCGTAAATCGGGGTAATTCTGACATCTCGATAATAGCGTTCAACATCATATTCTTTGATATATCCATATCCACCGTGCATTTGAATGGCTTCATAGGTGACTTCTTGGGCAACTTCTGATCCATAAAGCTTAGCAATTGATGAGTACTCAGAAAAGTCTTGATGTAAATCCTTCATCCGTGCTGCAGAAAGGTAAGCAAGTCGTGCAGTGTGGATTTTCGTATAAAGGTCGGCAAGCTTCCATTGAGTCGACTGAAAACTCTCGATTGGTTTTCCAAACTGTTTTCTGGTCTTAACATATGCAGCTGCTTTTCTATAGGCAGCATCAGCAATACCTACCGCTTGAGCTCCAATACCAATTCTTGCAGCAGATAATTCATATAAAACGACACTGAAACCACGATCAATTTCACCCAACACATTTCTTTTAGGAATCATAGCCTCATCAAGTAAAACTTCTGCAGTGGCGTTACTATGAAGACCTAATTTCTCTTCTATCCGCGCAATTTTAAATCCAGGATTATTCTCTGAATCCATGATAAATGCT
>CAZALJ010000192.1:0-4856 GCA_964485715.1 uncultured archaeon | reverse complement strand
TAGGAGGATAATCATTGACCTGTGCTAGTTCAACTTCCGTGGGTTCTTTATTCTGTAAATATTTTTTTGTTAAATTTCTTACAGGAGGATTATTATCCTCCAACAACCACTGGAGGGTTTTTGCAGGGATTTTTATCATGTGAATTCTTCCAAAAGGTCTTTTTCTCCTGAATATAATTTTAATACAAAAGGCTTTGAACATGATGTTAGTTGGAGAGAGAATGTATATTGACAAATAGAAGATATATTAGCAGATATATCAATCCAAGAATATATTTTTCCTAGGAAGGAAAAAAATATTTAGCTTCAAATTCGTCAAAATCAAAGATAACATGGAGAGTATATTAAATGGGCATAAAATTCATCGGAAAATATCATTTATGGGCAGGTAAGGAGTCTAGAAAACAATTGGAAAAATTAACTGATAAGGAATTTTCGCAGGATTTAGGTCCAACAATGGGTAGTATACGGGATAAAGTTGAACATATCCTACTAGCAATGGAATTCTGTTTTAAAAGAGTCATAAATGATTCAAGCTCGCCCGAGGATACGATAACACGCATCAAAAACTTGTCAAATGAAGACCTTTTGCAACATTGGGAACGTCGAGATAGCGAACTTGCTAATGCACTCCAACAAGATATGGAAGGAACAATCACCATTCAAAGAATGAATGAGAGCTCATTTATCATGAATCTAGAGGATTACTATCTTCAATATGTCTTACATACTGTGTACCACCGAGGACAAGTCAATTACTGTTTGAAAAAGCTGAATAAAGATAGAATAGATGCAGATTATCTTTACTATTTCGACGAGCTTAACTTCCAAGAAGATAGTCAAAAATAGAAAAGATTGGGATTATTCAGATGATTACAATTCGTAGAGCCACAATTAATGATTTAGACACTCTAATCCAACTTAGAACTGCTTTATTTCGAGAAATGGGAATTTTAAGTGAAAAATCAAATGAAAAATCTTTTCAAAAAGCATGCCATGACTATTTCAGTCAATTCTTAACCACAAAGGAATTTTTATCATGGTTTGCGGAAAATAACGGTAAAATAATCGCAACCAGTGGATTGGTGTTTCTTCAAAAACCTCCAGATCCTAGAAATAATACGGGGAAAGAAGCATACATAATGAACATGTTCACACTTCCAGAATGGCGGAATCAGGGGATTGCCACGAAACTTATGGAGGAAATTATTACTTTTATAAAGAAAAAAGGGATTAATCTGCTCCGTCTGCATACCACAGAAATTGCCAGAAGCACTTATGAAAAAATTGGTTTCATTCAAGTTGATAATGAAATGGAGCTAAAAGCGAATTACTCCGTCTCAGAATAAATTCAAAAGCTTCCATGCTCGGTTCTTTTAATAATCTCATTTTGTAATTCTGGTATAATATCAACAAAATAATCGCTATAACCTGCAACACGTACGATAAGATCACGATACTTTTCAGGATTCTTCTGTGCCTTTCGTAGGGTATCTGCAGTCACCACGTTAAATTGAATATGATGACTGTCAAGTTTAAAATGGGATCGGATAAGATGCATTAATTTCTCAATGTCTTCATCTGTAGCTAAAAGCTGAGGGGAAAATTTCTGATTTAAGAGAGTACCACCAGTTCTCAAATGATCAAATTTTGAGACAGATTTAATAACCGCAGTAGGCCCGTTCCTGTCAGCTCCTTGGACAGGAGAAATCCCTTCTGAAAGTGGGTCTCTGCTTTTCTTTCCATCGGGCATAGCACCTGTCATTTGACCGAAATACACATGAACAGTTGTGGGTAGAAGGTTAATCCTATGATATCCTCCCTTAGTATTGGGTCGTCCATCAACAGCTTCAAAGAAACTCTCAAAAATCCTCACCGTAATGGAATCAGCATAATCATCGTCATTTCCATATTTAGGAGTCCCATACACAAAACGATTTTTGAGCTCTTTAAACACCTCAAAATTATCTTTTAGAGCCTGAAGAAGCTCCGTCATACTTACAAAATTGTTGTCAAACACATTAAATTTTATTGAGGTCAATGAATCAGTCATACTACCTAAACCCACGCCTTGGATATAAGATGTGTTGTATCTAGCCCCTCCAGTATTATAATCTTTACCATTAGTTATACAATCATCGATTAAAAGGGAAAGAAAAGGTGAGGGCATATATTTAGTATAAATTCTTTCAATGATGTTATTTCCCTTGATTTTGATATCTATGAAATATTTTAACTGTTTCTCAGAAGCATTGTAAAGCTCGTCAAAGTTCTTGAAGTTAGTAGGATCGCCAGTTTCCAAACCAATTTGCTTTCCTGTTCTTGGATCGATTCCGTTATTTAGGGTAATTTCGAGTACTTTTGGCATATTGAAATACCCAGTTAATATATAACATTCTGTTCCGAAAGCACCCGTCTCTACACAGCCACTAGCTCCTCCCCTCCGCGCATCTTTCAGTGATTTACCTTGACGAATCATTTCTTGGATAATCGCCTCGGTGTTAAAGATCGAAGGTTGACCATAGCCAGTTTTAATGATTTTCAAAGCTCGTTTAATTAAGCGGTTAGGATTTTTCTTACTTAGTTGTACCATGGAACTGGGTTGTAATAACCGCATTTCTTCGATAATATCTAGTAACAGATAGGAGAGTTCGTTTGTTGCATCTGACCCATCTTCCTTGACGCCCCCAATATTAATCAGGGTGAAATCAGTATAAGTATTACTCTCTTGAGCAGTTACTCCGACCTTTGGGGGGGCTGGTTGGTTATTAAATTTAACCCAGAATGCTTGAAGTAGTTCCGTAGCTTCCTCTTTAGTTAATGTCCCCTCTTCAAGCTCCTTTTTGTAAAAAGGATATAAATGTTGATCTAATCTTCCAGGATTAAATGAATCCCAGGTGTTCAACTCAATTGTAACACCAAGATGCACAAACCAATAGTATTGCAACGCTTCCCAAAGAGTTCTTGGTGAGTAAGCTGGAACCCATTGGCAGATTTCGGACATTTTTAGTAATTCTTTTGATCGGTTACTATCTGTGACCTCATGTGCTAGTCCTTTTAATGCCTCTGAGTATCGATGAGCATAAGCGATCAATGCATCCGCAGCAATATCCATTGCTTTCAATTCTTCTTTTTTATCAAAGGCTTCAGGGTCACTATAGAAATCTAGGCCTTTGATAGAATGTTGGATGTCTTCCTTAAGATCCAGAAAACCTTTCTTATAAATTATATCACCCAAAACTGTGTGTCCTGGGGCTCTTTGTTCTTGAAATTCAGTAAAGACACCCGCCTCATATGCAGCTTTCCATTCTTCAGAAACAGAACTGAAAATTATGTCTCTAATGGACCTACCTTTTTCCCAAAATGGAATAATGGTGTTTCTATAGATATCTCGGGTTTCTGCGCTGACTTCAAAGGAAATTTTTTCCCTTGAATTTAATATTTCAAGATCTTTTAAGCTGTGGACACATAATTCTGGATAAGTAGGTGCAGCTTTTGGTTCTGACCCTTTCTCACCCACAATCAGCTCCCCATCGTTAATACATAGTTTTTTATTCTCTAAAAGGTACTTGAAAGCTAATGCACGCTTTACGGGGATTGAAACTCGATCAGTAATATCACTTTGATAAAACTGTGTAAGTAATACTGCTCTTTCGGGGTCTAGCCACGGTTTAACCTCCAAGCTCTGTTCACGTAACTTCTGTATACGCTCATTCATTGATTATCCTCCTAGCTTAGTTATGAATCCAAGTCCTCTAAATGTGTCCAATAATTGATCCAACCTTTCTGGTGATGGAGGGTTAAGGTTTAACAATTTATTTTCACGTTTCAATTTTTTGTACTTGCTGTAACCAATTTTGTGAAACGGAAGAAGATTGATTTCCTTAATAGTTTCAAGTTTAGTTATCCATTCAGCTAATTGACTAATATTTTGCTCTGTTTCTGTAATTCCAGTAATAACTGGGAAGCGGATAATTATGTTTTTACCCTCTCTATCAAGTTTCTTTAGATTTGATAGGATTGGTAAAACTGATACTGCAGTATATTTCTGATGTTTGTTATCATCTATCATCTTAAGATCGTATAAAAAAAGATCTACCTTATCCTTTATTTTCTTGATAATCTCCCAGGATGCGTACCCGCAAGTATCAAGCGTTGTTGACAGTTCTCGCTTTTGACAAGCAATTAATAGGTGATCCAAGAAGTCAGGTTGCATCAATGGTTCTCCACCAGAAAAAGTTACCCCACCACTAGATTCATCGTAAAAAATCAAATCCTTTTCTATTTCAGCTATGACCTCTTCAACACTTACCTCTCGTCCAATAATCTCTTTTTGAGTATTTCGATTGTTCCAAATTCTTTCTGGTTCTGGATTTTGACCCTCTGGATTGTGACACCACCAACACTTTAGAGGGCATCCCTTAAGAAAAACAGTTGTACGGATACCAGGGCCATCATGAAGTGCATATTTCTTGATGTCAAAAATAACTCCTTTACTCTGCGTTTCCATCACTTCATGTCTTTCTGAGAGGATAATGCCTTGTTTTGAACTTTAATATAGATTCTGATATAACTCATTCTTTACGATTTCACTTTTTAATCAGATTCATAATACATCTGTTGTTAAATGTTAGGATGATTATATATGTCAATAGTTGCGACTCCGATCATTCACAAAGTGTTGATTAAATCAGTCCGAAAAAAAGTCTTCGATAGTCTGACAACTGCGGAGGGGTTAGATGGATGGTTTACTAATGGATCTTTTGTTGACCGTAGACCTGAAGGTAAAATTATCTTCAAGTGGGTAGATTGGGGAGTTGATAAAATTAATACACAAGCAATTTGCCCTATTGTTG
>CAZALJ010000191.1:0-4856 GCA_964485715.1 uncultured archaeon | reverse complement strand
CTTGGTATTGATCTTCTGTTTTTTATTCAGATAGGTAAATCAAGTGTAGCCTCTAGGGAATCAAATGGCAAATTTGATTATGAATTAAAGAAAATTTAGAGATAATGTCAGTCTTGCTCTCTTTTTGTATGAATTAGTAAGAAAAGAAGAAAATAATCCGTTGATTCTACTAGTCGTGAACATTAGAAGGGATTAGAATAAAATCTGCACTGCCTAGCATCTCTTGGAATAATCTAAGTTCTAATAGATGGTTTTGTTCTGTTTTTCGGATGAAAATGTCGAGGGGAACAAAGGGTTCCAATAGTTTATGGCCATACTGTTTGAAGGAACCCTCTTCACTTGTAATTGAGTGATTCGTCAATAAAATAGGAATTTCTTTTTCTTGAGCTAACATTTTTAGGTCTAAGAGATGAGAGAAAATCTGTTTCTTCCACATTTTGGACTCTGTATGAAAATATTGTAAGGCGTTGATTGGAGACCCAAATATCGTATCTAGAATTATTAGATGATAATTTTCATTTCTTTTTTCAAGCAAGTTTCGAAAGAAGATTATCTGTTCAAGAAGTGTGCTAGGTTGAAAAATTGTGATTTGATCAACTTGGTGCGGGGATAAACAAATTTTTTTTAAATTTGAAAAGCGGAGATGCCCACTAAAATCGCTATATAACACTTGGACGTTGGGATCTTGTTGAAACAGACACCGAATAGCTCGGAGACAGAACCATGTTTTTCCAACGCCTGATTCACCTCGTACTACATGAACACTCCCAGGAAGGAGCCCACCCACAGTTTCATCAATCAAAGGAATGTTAAGAGGAATAGCGTTCTTTTTATTCCACCTAGCGAGGATTTCCCTAAAGTGAGTCAATTGAAGTACTATCATTGCGTAGATTCCACTTGTACTAGCTTAATCTGTGATCTTGGAAGAAATAACTGATCCATAATCAAAATAACTTTGATTTTTTTTACTAACTCTCGTAATCGTATCTCATTATCATGAGGTAACAGACAATATTGTGGAATGTTAATAATGATAGTTGAAAAACCATGTTGAGCCATTGAAAATAGCTCACTTGATCTCAACAGTTGCTCTAGCGTATTAAGGGTGGGAAGCTCAAGAAAGAAGAATTGATCCACTAAATGAGGCTTGTTTTGTAGGGATTTTGCTAGTTCAAGAATAGGAACAACTCGATAATCTATCCAGATTACTTTAGGTTTCAGAAGCTCAATATACTCACGACTCAGAAGGAGCTTTGCTATCTCTAGATAATTTCCTACAAAGACTACTGGCTTTTGCATGATTGAATTGGTAATCAAACTAATCCACACTATCATATTCATAGTTTGGTTTGTTTTTTCGGGTCAAGGATGTTTTCATCCCTATCTACTAAATGTTCCTGATAAACCAAGTAGTAAGGCACTCCAAATAGGCTAATTAGAATAATTGGAAACATCAACCATCCAGGAATGGGGTGTGACCCTAATACATCTTTGAACGAAGAAGCAATAAATGGTTCTAATACACCAGAGACAGAAATAGATAGTGAAATACGTGTTAAACCAGACAACCCCTCATAATCGGGCGCAATCAACACCGTAAGTTGCAATCCGTGCTCTTCAGATATTTCAGTAATAGTAAACTTGAAATTAATTGAATGATTTCTATTGTCAGAATAGAGTGTCTGTTCATCTAACGTCACAAAATTAATTCCCGTCCCTTGTAGTGTTACTGAAGCTGTACAGTCTAGTTGCATTCCAGAGGGAATTTCAGCATAGAGATGGGTTGAAGCTAAGAGATTCTTCTCTAGGATAGAGAATTTAGCTGGTTGAATCTGATATTGATGATTTGCAGCTAATACGGGTAAAATTTCCCTCTCAAACGGTTGTAACAGATTAAGACCGATTAATTCTGCACTTTGAATAAGGAAATTCACATTTGGATCACGCCACGTTACACTATGGTCTAATATAACAAGAATTTCAAGGTGAATTTCTGTTTGTTTAGTGTAATTCAAAGCCAGTACAAGTACTTGAGAGATTTCAAACTGATAAGAAAAGGCCTTAACTAATCCCACCTGTTCTAACGTATTGAATGTGCTCTGAATAGGAGCACCATTTGTTTTAACTTGAAAAAAGACACTAGCAAGAGGATCACCTAAGTTCTGTACGCTTATATTGAGTATTAGTTGATCCCAAACCTGTGACAAAATGATATTCCGTTGAAATGTACTTTCAACTTCTGTAACAACTTCTGTTAATCCCAGGTTGAATGTTTCAGAATCATATGTTGTTGTAAAAGGAGCTTGAGTGGCTGCTTTAGAAACTGAAATTAATAACCCGTTGTGAAGATTTAGTAAGAATATTGCCAGTAATATAAACAAGTATCTTCTTATGAGAAAAGAATTCGTCATAAAACGATCACATCAAAAATTACTTGAGGATTATTTAGTACCAAATCCGCAATATTCATGGCTAATAGGAAAAGTCCAAGACGCGAGAGCAGTGTGTTTGCTTTAAGGTTGTTAAAGGGAATCCTAGCAAACCTCAGGGTACGTGTATCATTAGATTGTTGCCACGAATAATGTTTAACTGGATGTGGGGAGAAAACTGGTTTTCGACCTAAAGGAATTCCCTCTGGAGTGAGTGCATCTAGGAAAAGATGTGAAAACCATCCTAAACAAAGCACTGAAACGGCGATTAGAGGTATCAGCTCATGTATTTTCCCTACAATATAGAATAAGGGGATAAAATATCCTATTGTCCATGGAGAATGAGTTAATGGATGTCGATATTGGAGTGTTGAACGATGCTTTTTTAGCTGCACTCCTTCATACTTCAAATTCGCTCCTGTATAGATATCCAGAAGATTGGGGACAAGGCTAATTCCACTCAAGGGGAATGATAATCCAAAAAAGAGCCATGAAAGGATTGGGTCTTTGATAAAAATAAGTGTGTAAAGATTTAACAGACCAATAGCTAGAAAATAGTGAGTACTGTTTTTCATTAATTCACATTCGCCTCCTACGGTTAACAACATTTCCTACGGCAATTAAGCTAGCAAATATACTTCCTGCAAGACCTAATTCAATTAGATCATTGATTTCCCCATCCTCTAATGGAATCATATTACTAGATGAAGAAAAACTTGAAATTATTGTATCTCCAAGATTAGTGGTTGGAGTTGTTAAGTAATCAAGAATAACATTAATAGAAGGTATTATTGTCGTGTTTTCTTGATCAATATCATCGTATGCTACCAATTCAAGATAGTGTAGTCCCTCATCTAGCCAAACCTCAAAGACAAAGTGGGTGGTATTTTGAGATATTACAGTATTTTTTACACCATCAACATATAGGAAGACTTTATCTACATTATAATCATCATAAACAGGCACTTGAATCCGCCACAATTCTCCTGTAGTGTAACTAGCAATTGGAATTACAGATTCGTTTCCGAAATAAGGCGGAGAATCAGTAGCGTCAAAGGTTCTACCGAGAATCTTTTGAGAACCATAGATATCTGCTGCTATTATGGAGTAATTCCAGAGTTCATGAGGGAGATTAGGGGAAGTAAATTGCCACTGTTGAAAACTTCCCGTAAGAGACTCATAAACAAGGGTTCCAATAAGATCAATTTCAAATGAACCATTGTAGATTTCTAACATGATTGATTGAGCGTCAATTGAGGCATTTTGTCTTTCAACTCTGATTTCTAGAATAAAATTATCCCTTCTAGCCAAATAATCTTCTATGATGATTGTGGGCGCATACCAGTGGATTTTATACTCTTGTTGAGCAGATGGAATCTCATCCCATGGATACCAAACATAAAATAACACAGTATCGTTTTGAGGCTGGAATGGTAGATTTCCTACCCAACGGTCTCCAAAGAATTCGTATGATAACTCATAAGACGATTTGTTAATAAAAACTTGAACAGTTTCAAGTGGGAGTGATGCTGAATCAATTTGAACACGAACCTCATAATAAGATGAACTTAACGAAACAGTAATTGATTCAAAGACTGGTGTAGGAGGATCCCATTCAATTTCAAAGTAATGAAAATCATACTCCTCCAATGTAGTGTTAGCAAATAGTGTGAGCTCCCATATTCCAGGTACTTCAAGTTGAAAGGCTAACCGGAAATCTTGGTAAATAACATTCCATTCCAAGCTACCTGCATAAGTCCCATTGAGATATATTCCCACTGTATCAAAATTCGGATGACTTAGTATCTGAGTATAGATTAGATAATTTCCAGCGCCATCTATGATATCATAATAAGGATCGATTAGTAATTCGATTGTTTGAACAATAGAAAACGAAACAGATTCCGTGTGTACATTACCTGCTTCATCAAATGCATATACCTCGAGGATGTAATGCCCTATCGAGAGATTAAGCAAAATAGGTTCAGTATATGTTTGATTATAAGTATAGACACTAAGAATGAAATAGAACACAGAGCTCCCATTCGATCCGATGGAAATTTCTATTTCGCCAGTATAACTTTGATTGTAGGGGGAATAAATTTCTAAACTTGGAGGAATTGTGTCAACATCAAATAATGCCATTCGAGTAACAGTGTTTCCAGCTTGATCTTGTGTTGCAATTGTTAAATTATGGTTTCCTTCTGTTAAGTCAGTAAGAAACGAACCCGTTACAGCACCCTCTAATTCTGATTCATCTAGAAAAACAAGTACTTCTACTTCATCTGACATATAAGATAATAATATTTCATTAGTCGTGTAGGTTGTGTTTTCAGGACTGATTAAAAATAATGAAGGAGCTGTTGTATCCACAATAAAGGTCGAATAAACATGAGTGACAACTCCATAAGCATTCTGACCATAAGC
>CAZALJ010000190.1:0-4857 GCA_964485715.1 uncultured archaeon | reverse complement strand
CCCCAAAATGTAAATCAAAATCGATTATGGCTGCTTTGATAATTTTTTTGTCAGCTAAAAGCTTCTTGACCGCAATAGCAATGTTATTGAAATAACAAAATCCCCAAAACCCTTCAGGACTCGCGTGATGTCCTGGTGGTCGTATAATAGCAAACATCGGTTCATGACGCTCACAGGTATATTCACTTGCTAGTATCGCTCCCCCAGCAGCAAGTAGTGCCATGGGATAAACCTGTCCACGAGACCCCTTGACGCGAGATAGATGATTAGCACTATGTATTAGTAAAATATCTTTATCAGTAGCTGATTCGGGTTTAATAGATTCAAAGTCTTGTAATTCTTCTATAATAGCTTCTATCCGACCAGAGTCAGCAGCAGGATCAGAGGTATAAACGTTATAGTAATCTTCATGAAAAATTATTCGCTTTTTCACTTTAAGAATCCTTCTAATACATTTCTTTTTGTTAAAATTGAAGTTAAAATTCCGATAATATCTCCTTTTTTATCAGTTATGATTTCCTCTCTTTTCTTTAGCAAAGCGCCAGTCAATTTCAAATTTTAGGATTTCTCGAATTCTAGTCACATCAGTGGGAGTCATTCCTAAACATTCTATAAGAATTAAATGATCAAGTAATTCCTGAATTTTTGAGTATCCAGAATGTGAATTCTGTTCCTTATAGACTGAATCTATATTCAATTCTCCAAGTGCATTAATAAGAGAATTGAATCGAGCAATGAATCCTTCAGGAATTTTTCGTGGATCAAGTACAAGTAGATTTTGACATTCTTGGAGTGAAAGTTTCAATGAACCAAGACCAAGTGTTCTTGTACCTTGTATCTCCCTGAGTAATACACCCAGAGTTGAATTTAAGAAACCGAGAAGACAACTCAACCAGCGCTGGTTGTTTACCCAGAAACCGATCCATTGCTTATCAATATGCAGCTTATTACGATTATATGCAACAAATGATCTCTTAAACGTCATATTCGGTAATATTATATCTGGTTGAATCAAAGGTACTTGATACCAATTATCTGCTGTTTTATTCTTGAAATATGGTCTTCTTAATATTTCATTTTGAATATTGGAGACGTAATTACATAACTCTCGGGAACTATCTTCTGATAGTTTATTTGGAATATGAAGAAAAAATTTTAGCTTACTCCTGGTAGGTGCAAAAATTGATTGCCATTCTTTGGGAGATTTAGTCATAAGAAACAGGTTTTCTTTGGGGATTCTATATTTTTCAATAGTATCCTTTTTGAGATAAAAAAATCGATTTGCCCCAGTGGTTGAGCCCATTTCTAGTTTTCCAAGTTCTTTTAATAGACAAAAATGATTTCTTTTAGCAATGAGCAATTTTACAAGAAATGAAGACATTGCAAGATAATCTAATCTAAGAAAAGGGACTATTTTCTTTGAATTCATTAGTAAAGGAGTTAAATCAGAAATCAGAGTGAATCTGTAAGAATCAGTCTCTTTTGTTTTAATTTCTAGTTGCAAGTTATCATTTTCAAGTATTGATGTCTCCAAATCAGTAATGAATTTTTGTTTTTCAAACTCTAATAAAGACTCAATAGAGTTTTTCCATACTATCATACCCATGCTTCTTTGTTTGGTGTTTTTAATATCTTTATGTCCAACAACAATATGAGTACGAACCTCTGCACTTTCCCAAACTTCGAAGGGTAACTCAATGACTAGATCTAGATGGAAGAATGATAAGAAGACCTGTTTAAGTGGAGTTGTATAACGAGAAGACAGCCAAGCTCGAGACAAAACAAAAGCAATTACACCCTTCTCAAATACTTGAGTAATAGCTTTTACCCAGAAATAAACGTATAGATCAGCTTTTTTATCCCATTTGAATAGAATCTTTGGAAAAACTGATCGAAATCTGTGAACAAATTTTTCTTTACTACTAGACTCCTTTAAGGAGGTAGTATTCAACCCATGATGTCGGATGTAAGGTGGATTTCCAATAATAAGATCAAATTTCTGATGAGAGAAATTATTCTCACTAATAAAATCGTTTTTATGGATCTGAAGCTGCTTATTAATGAAATTTGTCAATTCGTTTTCTGAATGTGTTTTAATTTGTGTTATTTGTAAGAATTGTTGTGTAAGTATAATTTTGGCAAGTTCTATACTATTTGAATCAATATCATATCCATATAGGTTTGAAAAAATTCTTCTTATTATTTTAATTTCATTTTCTTTTGATATCTTAGCGTAAATAGGGTTTGCAAGAATTAAAGAGTGTAAAAGGTTTCCCATTTCCGCAAGAAAAATTCCAGAACCACAACTAGGATCCAATACTTTGACAGTTGTTATAAGGCGAGCTATTCGGTTATATTCCTCTTTTTGCAGATTTGATGGATATTTATATTGAAATATAATTTGATAAAGGGTTTCATCATCAATTGATAGGTCATTTCTATTACGGAGAAAAAAGAATAATGCATAGTGACATATTATTTGTATCTGATTCTTTGGAGTGAAAAATATCCCTGAAATTTTTCGTTGTTTTGATTTTTTTAACGATTCATGCAAATTAGATAAAGTATAAAGCTCAATAGGATTATTTTCACTATCCATTTGATTAAGAAGGTGCCACCACCAATCTTCTTGAAGCAAATAATTAATCATTGGGGTGTTTATTTGAAACCCAAAATATTGCTTAATCCATCGTATTTCCCAAAATTTAGATTTTTGGGCTATTTGGTCCACGAATTTTTGTTTTTTTGTGAGTAGAGAGGTGATTAAGTAAGGAAATAAGAAAAATAAACTAAATGTTAGTCTGAAAAATGATTTCAACTGGGGAAGCTTGTGGGATGCGTGTTTTATTTGTTCACAACAATCTAACCACTCATTTCCTTTCATCAACCTACTATCCTAGATCCAAGTTTTAAGTTCTACTAATCTGGGCTTACAACTTTAAGATTGGGAGATCCATCAGGTAGGAGGACATTTTTCTTCATTAATTGTATTAGTACACCATGAGCAGATTTAGGATGGAAAAACACTGAAAGGATTTCTTCTGTAGGAGTAATTCCAGCTAGTGGTAACCCTGCTTTTTCAAATTGTTCTATTGTGCCTAGAATATCATCCGATTCGAACGCAAGATGAAATAATCCTTCACCTTTTTTATCTAAGTACCTCTTAGTGGGACCTTCAGTGAGGGGAGAAACAAGTTCGATATAGCAATTATTTCCAAGAGGAATGAAAGCATAATCGAATTCCTCCTCTTCACCTTTTCCAGTAACATAATATTGTGTGTGAGTTTTAATATTATCACTATCTAATCGAAAAGCATTACAGTACTTTGAGAGAGCTGACTTCAAGTCTTTAACGACTATTCCGACATGATGAAAGTTCGTTTTCATTATCTAATCCTCAAATCGACCAATTTAAGGGAAAGATTGAGATTCATATTCTCCTTCAAATTGCGTTGGTATTGTACGCAGAACAACGACAAGACGATCAGTGGCTTTTGCTGTCTTGAGTAATCGTGCTAGTTTTCCCTGAACCTTTAATTTTCGTGTAATAAATGCCCTATTTGCACTCACCTTTCCTTTTAGAATACTCACCCAAGCAGCATAAGGAGCAGTAAGAATAAATGACGTTTTTCGATCACCTTCCCAGATATCAGTCATTTTCCCGTCTTTAATGGTAAATCCAACAATTTTAGTCTTTGGAATTCCCTTATCAGGTTCAGCTTGAAGAACTAATGAATAGGAATCATTTACACCCGCAGCTAATTCAGCATATTTGGAATCGTCATTTATTCGTCTGATAACCTCATCTAGATAATCTTGTGATGCTAATAAATTTTTTTCAGGCATTATGAGTTTTTCCTTTTTATTTTTCAAGATCTACTAATACTTTAACTGTTATAGAATCAGGACGTAAGATGGCTTCAAAACCTTGTTCAACAATATCTTCCAGCTTTATAACATGTGAAATCATTGGTTTTACTTGGACTCTTTTGGCAGCAATAAGCTGTAATGCAGCTTCAAACTCTGGATAGCCACAATAAGCGAACAAAATCTTCAATTCATTTAAAACTCCCATTAAAAAGTCTGCTTCGACAGGTACTTCGCAAAGGCCGAGAACCAAAATATTTCCTCCTTTATTCACTATAGAAAAGGATTCTGATATTGCTTCATCCGCACCTGTACATTCAATGACAGTATCAATTCCTTTACCATCAGTAAACTGTTCAATTTGTAATGAAACATTTTCTTTGGCAGGGTTGATTACAAAATCAGCTCCCAAAGATCTTGCTAGCTCTCTTCGAGTTTTATTTATTTCAGTAGCTCCAACTAAGTTGGCACCGTTTAACCTGGCAATCTGAGTTGAGAAAAGTCCAATTGCGCCAGTCCCTAGCACTAATATATTTGTACCTAGAACAGTGCTTCTAAGACGTTTAAATCCATGTAAAACAGTTGTTAGGGGTTCCACAAGAGCAGCTACATCATAATTCACTGTTTCAGGGATTTTATAGATAGCAGTTCTAGGTAATGCCACTAGATCTGCAAAACCTCCATTTATCGTTATCCCTGGCATCTGTAAATTATTACACAGATTATGTCGGCCCTGTCGACAAAAGCTGCACCGATTACAGGGAATAACGGAATTTGGAACTACCCTGTCTCCAACTTTCCATTCAGAGACCTGTTCTCCGAGCTCAACGATTTCACCAGAAAATTCATGGCCTAAAATTACCTTCATTCCGTAAGTTCCATGTTGATAAGCACCTAAGTCAGTACCACAGATTCCACAAAATTTGGGACGAACCATAACATCATACGGGCCTAGCTCGGGCTCAGGTACCTCTTTCACTGTAATAATAC
>CAZALJ010000189.1:0-4875 GCA_964485715.1 uncultured archaeon | reverse complement strand
ATGGAATTAGAAATTGAGGAGGAAGACATTAGTATAGCTGAAGTTGGAGTTTCAGAAGAAGAATAACGGAGTGGAAATGAATGGGTAGGAAAGGAACCCCGAGACATAGAAAACGTTTAAGTGCCCCAATCACTTATCCCATAAAAAGGAAGCATGGTACCTTTACGATTAGAGCTTATCCGTCCCGAAGTAAAAAGGAAGTATCAATCCCTTTAGGTATTGTAATGAGAGAGATGCTAGGATATGCTAAAACCTTATCTGAGGTTAAGAGAATCCTAGTTAAAAAATTCGTAAAGGTAGATGGAAAAGTTAGAACCAGCTACAAATTTGGTTTAGGACCAATGGATATCTTGGAAATAGCAAAAACAGAGGAATACTTCCGTTTAACTCCATACCGAGGTAAAAGAAGGCTGAAACTCCACCCAATTTCGAAAGAGGAGTCTTATTCAAAGATTTTACATATTCTAAGGAAACGGACAACGAATGGGGGGTTAATCCAACTAACTTTTCATGATGGTAGAAATCATCTAATAAATCCAGAAGAAGAACAGAAAATTCCTGTTTCCCAGTTGGCAATAAAAGATAGTATTCTCTTCAACCTAGAAAACAAAACAATCGATGATCACTACCCTTTCGCAGTCGAAAACACAGCACTAATCATGGGTGGTCACAATGTGGGGATAGTAGGAAAAATCCAGCAGATCGAAACACAAAGCGGACGAAAAACGCGTACTGTGACTTTAATGACGGAGGATGGAGAGATTAAAACTCTTGATAAACATATCTTCATCATTGGTCGTGAAAAACCAGTGATAGAAATTCCAAAGGAAACAGGAGCTAATAGCGATGAGCTTTAGAAAAAGAATAATAGAAGAAGAAGAACGGGAACCAGTTGAACTCACTGATACCGAGAAAGCTTATGTCAAGGAGTGGCAATCTCAATCAATGCGAAAACCTCGAATTCTAAAAGTATGTGTGAATTTCGCTGTTGGTTCCTCGGGCCCAGAGCTAGAACGAGCTAGAAGCCTGTGTAAAAGACTTACCAATCAAACACCAGCTGATGGCAGAGCTAAAGAATCAGTTAGAGGATTTGGAATTAGAAAACACGAACCCATTGCGGTGTTCACAACGCTTCGAGGAGAACTGGCCATGGACTTCTTGAAGAAAACTTTTTGGGCCGTTGAGGATAAAGTTTCTCATAAAAATTTTGATTCACAAGGAAATCTCTCTCTTGGAATTGATGATCATTTGAAATTACCTGACATCAAATACGACCCCCAAATTGGGGTTCATGGATTCGATACGACAATCGTACTTGAACGCTCAGGATATCGGACAAGTCGTCGGAGATCCCGATCGAACAAAATTCCCAGTAAACATAGAATTACGAAAGAAGAAGGGATTGCGTTCTTCAAACATGAGTTCAATCTAGGAGTTGAATAAGCTTGCATAAGATGTCAGAAGCAAAAAAGAAATTTGGGAAGGGAACACGAACTTGTCGAAGATGTGGAACTCATAGAGCAATCATTCGAAAATATGGGCTGCATATATGCAGACGCTGTATACGTGAAATTGCAGATGAATTAGGTTTTAGAAAATATTGACCACGAGAAGAACACCATTCCAACAAATTCAGCAAGCAATTCTACATGAAAAAATACTCTCAACAGATCTCATTTCATTACTCCCCAGACGCTGGAAACGGGTGGGAAGCATAGGAATCTTAAATCTTAAACCACAACTATTACAATGGAAACGAGAAATAGGGGAAATATACCTAAAATTTCTTCCAGAACTCAGAACAATTGCTCATAAAGTGGGGATTACAAGCACTACAACACGTCTACCAAATTATGAAGTGCTGGTAGGGGATAGAAACACCGTCACTCTTCATAAAGAACTTGGTTGTAAATTCTGGATAGATGCGCTGAAACTAACATTTTCAAACGGAAATCATGCTGAACGACAACGAATGGTTAGGATAAGCAAGAAAAACGAAAAAGTTATCGATATGTTTTCCTGTGTCGGGAACCTGTCTTTACCAATAGCAGTACACAATCCGACGGCGGAGATAATCGGAATTGAGATTAATCCATACGCATTCAAGTTCCTTGAGAAAAACATTAGAGAAAATCATTTGACAAACCAATACAAAGCATTATTCGGAGATAATCGGGAAATCACCCCCAAAAACTGGGCAGATCGAGTAATAATGGGATATTTCACCATTGATACTATTCAATTAGCTGGGGCGCTGGCTAGTCTGAAACAACAGCAAGGAGGAATCATTCATGCTCATGGGTTAACTGGCTCTCGTCATCCAAAAGATTGGAGAGCTCAAATAATGGCCCTGATTGGAGAGTCATTTCCTCACTTCAGAATAAACTCAATTCGGAAAAAAATGATTAAATCGGTGGCACCAGGAATCAACCATTTTGTCAATGATGTCGAAATAGAATCAAGCCTAATTTAATTGTGTTCTACCAAGCAAATGATAATTTCTGAAAAGTAGAAAAACCATTTTGACTAAATTTGCTGTTTTTGCATAAAAGCTAAGAATTCTGTAATTTGACCATGAATTTCTTGAGCCTCTTCTTCTGAAAGAATGTAATCATCGTGAATTACTGCATTTCGGAGGTGGTTTAATCGGGCAAAAAAGGGTTTGAAATCAAAAAGTCCGAACTGAGAGACTTGACGTTCGAGGCCATCTCTAAAATTTCCATCTAGGCTTAAAACCTCTCTTATCGTCGAATGAGCGTAATGAATGAAAGCCTGAAGATAAATGAGGTTATCTCCCTTGGTCCCCTCTTCAAAGCATTCTAATGCTTGATCCCACAGGGTTGATGCTTCTGGAGGAATGGTGAAATATTCTTTTGGTTCGGTTGATAGTTTCGGGGATTCCAAACATCCTTTATTTTTTTCAATCTGGATTTTCTTAAATCCAGGGGGAATAGCAAGAGTAATTTCTAATTGTTGCATGAGGTGATTTAACTCGTCTGTAACAGAATTTTGTGAGTCCAAACGCTTTTGGGCCTCAAGCAGGAAAAAAGAAGCTTTGAGCAATTCACTTTGACTCTTATAAATGTCAGCAATCCTCAACCACGTACTTACATCACTCGAGTTCCATTGGGTAGCCTCAAAAAAGATCTGAACAGCCTCTTGATCCCTTCCCTCTTCTTTCAGGATGGAACCTCGTAAAATCCAAAAATCTATTAACAAGGACACGTTATTATTACTTAATTCCTTTAAGGAGGAAATAAGCGCAGGATTAATGGTACCTGAATCGTCAGCTAAGATATTCTCTATTATCGCAATAATTTCTTTGCCATTAGGATGAGTTTCTAAATTTTTGACGAAGCTTGAAACCAAATGGCTGGTTTTATCCATTGTCATTCACTTAGATACCATTGTTTCAAATATAGTGAATAAGAAAACTTTGCGAATGAAACACTGCAAAATTTAAGAGTGCTTTCTCCTTTTAAAGTCCAAAAGTTTATCCAAACACTTGGGAGTCCGCGACAAAACAAAACAAGCATCACTATTTTGTTATTTTTATGAGAGAGGGAGATAGAGGCCACCATTTATCCTCCACCTTAAGGATCAGACCTCTGGGAATAGTACAGTAAAAGCAGTTTAAAAGAAAAATCAAGAAAAAGGAAAAAGGTCGGTGGAAATGAGCAACTTTTCCTAATAAGGAAACTACATAAGTTTCGTTTTTAGAGCTGAATCTTTAAAAAGAGTAATTAATTCTGCAGTGATTGCCCAACAAAACTGTTGGCAAACAGAATTCCTTCCATTCGGACACGATTCATCTTCTAAGGAGAATTTATCACTCTAGCGAAGTGAATCGAGAAGTAAGTCTTAAATAGGTGGAAGGCCCTAGCCAGAGTAGGCATATTATACTACATCGACAAATATGTCTAATCAATATGTTCATGAAAACACCAACGTCAAGGTGAGCACGCGTTCGGTGTAGGTTCCTAGTGGGAAACCACACGCCTCACAACTAGCCAGCGGTTAGGAAACGTTATCCCTAAATCGTGGGTTCAGCGAAGTTGGCGCCCCCAATTAAAACAGCAGAAAATCAGTTGGGTAGCAAGGTGAAAACCAGGCTACGTAAGGGTAAGGTCGTCCTGGCGACAGGAATCCTCTTTTTAGATCTACCACTCGACCGCCGTCTAAACAGCGTACAGACATCAGATCGAAAAGCTCGATTTCTATGTATATATTAATCCCACAGTAATTGAAATTTTATATGTAAGCTCCAACTGAACTTCTTACTGAATCCTCGAAAGATATTATTCTTCTCCTTCTTCAGGAACGAGGGTTCCAAGCTCCGCAAAAAAATTCCTATTCATTTGGAAGAATGGAACGTCAACTTCCGTGTAATTCCGTTCGATCCTGACGGAGCCCACTGCTATCGGATTGAGACTAAGTCATGCAAGTCAAGGCGATTCGTTCGCCTGGCGAAATGCTCTGTAACGCGTAGATAATCTACCTTCAGGTAGGGGACACCCCCGGGAAACTGGGAATAATCCCCTATAGGTGCGATGTTCTGGAATGGCCTCGCACTCAAAGCTACGGCGCCTGAGGATGAGTCTGCGTCCGATTATGCTTGTTGGTGGTGTCAAGGACCACCAAGGCTACGATCGGTACGGGCCGTGAGAGCGGGAGCCCGGAGATGGCCACTGAGACAACGGGCCAGGCCCTATGGGGTGCAGCAGGCGCGAAACCTGGCCAATGCGCGAAAGCGTGAGCCGGTTAATCCGAGTGATTTCCCATCGGAAATCTTTTGTCATGTGTTTATAGCATGGCGAATAATGAGAGGGCAAGACTGGTGCCAGCCGCCGCGGTAAAACCAGCTCTTAGAGTGGT
>CAZALJ010000188.1:0-4881 GCA_964485715.1 uncultured archaeon | reverse complement strand
ATTTAAAAAACTTCTTTCAGGAACGTGCAGCCGAATTTGAAGTCCGTGATGTTGTTCTTGGTCACACCATGCGAGCTGGATCACCAAACGCTTTCGATCGAATTCTCGGATTACGGTTGGGTGCCCACGCAACACAACTAATACAAGAAGATCGTTATGGACTGATGGTTTGCCTTCGTGGAGAAAATATTGAAGCAACCCCCCTTTTAGAAGGAGCAAAAAAGAAGATTATCCCGCAACATTCAGACTTGCTTGAACTACGTGATCTAATAACAAAAGTAAAATACAAGAGCAGAAGATAGCCGCTGATGCTCTGAGGTAATTTAGTGTCAAAAGAAAAATCAATGGGGCAATACTTTACACCCGCCCATATTGCGCGACTAATGATTAACCTAATTTCAAATGGTTCCAAGAAGCAAAGAATTCTAGAACCATGTGCAGGAAAAGGTATATTTCTGTCTTGCTTGGTAGAAAAAGGATTCAAAGAGATTGTAGGTATAGAAATAGACCAATTTTTACCAAATGAATCTTCAATTCCTATTATTCACCAGAATTTTTTTGATTATCCTATAAATGAAAAGTATGATGTTATAATCGGAAATCCACCATACGTTCGCTGGAAAAATCTCTCCCTTGAGCAACGAAAATATCTTAGTTCTGCATCATTCTGGCGTAAACGTATGAATGGTTTAACTGATATTTTACAGCCGTTCATCTTTAAAAGTGTAGATCATCTAAAGTCAGGTGGAGAATTAATTTTCATTACACCCTTTTTTTGGATGCAGACCCTTCATGCTGAACCATTAAGACGATTTTTATTAGAAAATGGCTCGCTAGAAGTAGTTATCAATTTTCATGAAGCACGAATTTTCCCGAAAGCCAATCTTAATCTCGTAATTTTCAAATATCGTAAGAACAATCAAGATCAACGCTTAAAAGTCATCAATTATTGGCAAAAAAGGAAATTAAAACCTAAGATCCTCGAAAGAATCCGCTGGCTCCTTCTAGAATCATCATCTTGGGAATTAAACTCTAAAAAAGATGGAAATCTGGAGTTTTTTGAAACCCATCAACCCTATAATTCATTACCATGGCGATTTCTTCCTTTATCGCTCGAAGAAAACCTGGCTCACTTCGAACAGGCTTGTCAATTTTCCCCAGACCTGAATGTAAACGGCCATAGGGCACGTTTTTCCCATCTCTATTCAGCATATGATCTTACAATATTAGGATATCCTAGAAAAACTTGTAGAAAACTGAAAATAGGGAATAAAACCTATTTTATAGCCCCTCCTAGGACAACATTGGCAGAAAATTTTACTAATAATAGAAAAATATCATCTTTCCCTCCACCACGTCCCGTACAAGTTGGTGACATAGTAGAGATCGGTAATGGCATGGTAAGCGGCCTAGACAAAGCATTTCAATTAAAACCGAATTTATCATTAACTAAGAAAGAAGCTCAACTCGTAATCCCAGTGTTGAAAGCAAAAGCAATTCATAGATACTATGCAGAATTTCTAACAGACTACTTTCTAATCAAACCAGGAATCATTCCTACAGAAGATATTCTAAAAAGAGATTTCCCTTCGTTATATACACAACTAAAACCCTTTCAAAGTTCTCTAAATAAACGATATCAATATAATAGAGAGATTCCATATTGGGAATGGGTATTCATTAGAAACTACAATCTTATGAGAGATGCTGAGTCATTAATCTGCGTTCCTTGTAAGGATCGTTTCGATAAACGAGGATATTTGCGATTTGCTCTCTGCGAAAAAGGAATATTTACCACACAAGATGTTACTGTTTTAGTGAAATTCAACTGGGTTAAAGAATCACCTGAATATATCACTGCGTTTCTAAATAGCAAAGAAGTCTTTGATTGGGTCACAAACAAAGGTCTTATTCGTGGTGGAGTTGCAGAATTTTCTGAAGAACCATTAAGTAACATCCCATTTCGTCTTATTAATTGGAAGTCTTCAAATGAACGTCAAATTCATGATAAAATTAAACATCTAGTTCAAGAAATCCATCAAAACAAACTTGAAGATATATCTAAGAATTCTGAAATTAATAAGCTAATTTCTCATTTGCTCAATAGCTAACATTCAAGTCAAAAAACAAAAAGCATGATTCTCAACAATTATAAGAGGATCAATTAAGGGATATTTTGTGACAACTCCTATTAGAAATTCAGAATTAACATCACAAAAAGAGAACATAACCGAAATTAATGAATGGATGGACAATTGTAAGTCCATTTATGATTTTAACAACCCACCAGCACTGATCCATAATCAAAATGAGTTTTTACTTTCATTTCTAGCTGGATTATGGTTGTTACATTTTTTCAATAACAAAAAAGTAATAAAATCACCTACGAAGATATTTGAAAAACTAGAGGAATTAAAATACAAATATCCTCAATCAAATTCTCTCTGGAATTTCCTGTATGCAATTTTCAATAACCTTAATAATCAAATGATTTTGAATTCACTTCTCCTTGTAAAATTCCCAAATTTGCGTAATTCATTAATTAATGACACATTGGGAACCATGCTACAACATTCATTAACCTTTGATGATCGAAAGAAACTAGCTGCGAACTATACAACTATAAGTTCAGCTAAAATTCTTGTTGAATTAATGGATACCAATATTCCTTTATCAATAATAGATCCTTTTTGTGGCTCAGGAAGGTTAGTGACAGCTTATCTGGAAAGGTTAAATCCATCTAGGAAATTTCCGCGCATCAGAATCCACGATATAATGCCTTCCGCAGTTCTTATTGCTTATTGTCGTCTTATTCTCATATTATCTAAATTCAATCAAGATTATCGCTTACTACAGGCATCTATTGGTGATGCCTTTGAAATATTTTCTACTGGTCTTCCTGGTCAAACAAAAGACCTTAATAGTTACGATTTAGTATTGATGAACCCTCCTTTTACACGTACGCATCGTATAGATAACAATCAGCGAAATAGCTTACAAAGGCTTGAGGAACGTTATGGACAATACCTAAGTGGACAAATCGGTCTTCATATTTATGCAATTTTGTTAGCTGATACGCTAATAAAAGAGAATGGGGTATTGGGGATGGTTTTACCTGCTGCTACCATTCTCTCCCAATATTCTAGCGGAATACATGAATTTTTTTTAAAAAAATATCAATTAGAAATTATTGCTGCTTCCGAGGATGTAAAATCTTACTCAGAAGATAGTAACCTTCGAGAAATAATTCTCATTGCAAGACGTAAGAGCGTAAAAAAAGAAGGAGAAATCAAATTCTTAAGGATTCTAGAACCAAATGAAACAACTAAATGGACGACATCATCGATCCACCTAATTCCAGGGACAATACTGGCTAAAGAATGGAATTGGACATTATTTTTGAAAGATCCACAACTTCTGAAAATTCGTAAAACTCTTCTTCAATCAGGTCTTATCAAGAATGGAAATAACCTCAACTTAGATATTATACGGGGAGTAGAAATGTATGGTCCAGACTTTTTTTTTATTCCCAATCGCAACTGGAAGATTATTGCAGAAAAAAAGGAAGAAATCATCTTACAGTCTGAAAAAAACACCCTTAGGGTTCCAAAAGAATTTCTAGTTAGATCATTAAGAAAACCAGGTAAATATACCCAATTTATATCACCTAAAGTATCAGATTTTGCTTTATCAATCCCCGCTTCCAGAATAAAAGCCCTAAAATGGGTAAAAGATTACTTAATCGTTTCAGAACAGGATGCATTACCAGCTAAAAGAAAATTTGGCTCAGAATGGATATCCCATATTCATGACCAAATTAAAATTAAAAAGCCCTGGGGACACTTATTCTTCATTGACAAATTTGGGATCTCTTCAACAAGTGTTATGAGTCATTTCTCTGAAATGAAATTAATCTGCTCAAAAAACTTCTATGTGCTTCGAAAATGTACTCTTAATCAGGCAAAATTGCTTGCTGCATGGCTCAATTCTACCTTTTTTATTGTTCTCTTTCTCTTAAGTCGACGTGAGATTGGGGGATCTTATGGAAGACTTCAAATAGTTGATTACATGAAGGAACCTTTATTTCTCGATGTTTCAATGTGTTCTTCAGCACTAAAAAGCCAAATAATCAAAGAATTTGACACAATGCGAAAGCTAAAATTACCCCCAATTCCTGAACAATTACAATTACCACAAAGAAAAGCTCTTGATCTTGCAATCGTACAAGGACTATATTTTTCTATGAAATCAGGAGAGAAATTTTTAACCAAGATATATGCTCTACTAGAAAGAACATTTGAAAATCTAAAACAGCGAGACAAATCTCGATGATTAGTTTCATATTATCTTAAATCCAAATCTAAAAATTAATTCAAAAAAACTCCTCAATGAGTCAGAAACTAATCCAATCTCAACTTCTTTTTACTTTCTTCTTATATAAAATTAACGCAAGGGTACAAATTCCCACACAATCGATAAATCTTATCCCTATTGCCGATACTGCGGTTGTTGAAGTCGAATATCCTGAAGTAAATGTAGTTATTGTACTACAATTATATTCTAAAATAATTTTTTCAATAGCTGCCGATGCATTGATTAATCCATACCCAAAGATAGGATCTTTTCCATTAGCTCCTAAATCGGTACTCGTTTCATGGAGTACAGTACGAATTGTTTCGATTGACAAATTACAGTTTAATGACAACATAAGGGCAATAGTTCCTGTGACAAGGGGAGCAGCATAAGATGTTCCTGAACTATTTTTAGGAATCAATACACCTGGATAGATAGAAGAAACGTTTTTTCCTGGTGCACAAATCTCGTTTTGAACACCTGAAGTTGAAAATGATGCGATCTCACGATTCCTTGTAGTTGCAGAAA
>CAZALJ010000187.1:0-4915 GCA_964485715.1 uncultured archaeon | reverse complement strand
CGAATCAGACGAAAAAATCGATTTTATCCGTTTAACAGTGCGTGATAATGGGAGTGGCGTCCAAAGCGAATTTATTCCTCCTTTGTTTGGTAGAGTATTAACAGGAAGTAATTATGGGGCCCGTCAATCACGTGGTCGTTTTGGCCTTGGCGCGAAAATGGTTTTACTAAATGCTATGTCATCTGTTGACCTCCCTCTTATAATAAAATCAAAGCATCTCAACGAAGATTTTACCAGCTATCATGAGTTAATGATAAATTTGGCTGAGAATGAGCCGATAGTATTAACACAAAGAGAAATCCCTCAAGAAACTGCAGAAGCAATTAAAGATTCGGGGACCGAAGTAAGTGTAACCTTCACTGGTTCTTGGAACCTTGCTTCACGATGGGTACGTGAATACTTTTCCCAATTAAGTCTGATAACTCCGTATGCCAGTATTTACGTTCAATACCCTGATGATGATGAACCAATAGAAATGAAGCGGGTAGTGGAGGAAATGCCAGCATATCCGCAGATAGCTAAGGTTCATCCTTGGGGAACTGATATCACTCAATTTAAACGTGAGCTAGCGGTTACTCGAAGCGAATCTATGGAGATTTTCCTCCAAGATCATTTCCAGGGTGTTGGCCCTAAAACAGCACAAGAATTCCTAGACTTTGTTAAAATTGACCGAAATAAAAGACCCAACGATCTTTCTGCAAGCGACATTCGGCGAATAGTGCACGAAGGGTTTGTGATGCCTGACCCTGACCCTAAAAAACGTCGTGAACAAAAATATTTTCCTTTTAGAAGGCCGAGCGGTGATTCACTTTCACCTTTAGGTTGGGAATTGCTAGCAAAGGGGATCGAGAAAGAATTGTCTCCCCAGTTTGTACGAGCCGCCGCTGGAGATATTTCTGCATATTCGGGACATCCTTTCATTGTTGAGGCAGCCCTAGCTTATGGAGGATCCATGCTTTCAAGTGAATCTGGTAATCCAAAGATTTATCGTTTTGCAAATAGAATTCCGTTGTTATTTGGCATGGGGAATGATATTATCTCTAAATGCGTACAAAAAATGAATTGGAAGACTTACAAGATTAAGATCAACAAATCTCCCATAGCTATTGTTATTTCAGTTGTTTCTTCAAAAATTCCCTTTCCAGAGACGAGTAAAGAGTATATTGCTGATGTTGATGAACTCCGAAAGGAAATTATGCGTGTTTTAAAGAAATTAGCTCGCGGATTAAGTCAACATTTAGGACGAGCCGAACGAGAACGTAGAGAGAAACAAAGGCAATCGAGGTTTGAAAGTGCTGCCCCTAAGGTTCTTCGGAACTTATCGAAGGTATTAGATGTAGCAGAAACTCCATTCCTCTTACAATCCTCTGAAGAGATTTCCAAATTGGAGAAAGCTCTAGCTTCTGCAGTACCGCGATTAGTTCGCCGAATCTATCCTCCAAGTTCTTTAATTTCAAGTGTAGGGGAGTGGTTACCTATGGAGACATACGTAACTCTCGTTGAACACAATATTCAGACAATCTACCAGTTTTTACGAGCATCAGTAGTAGAATTAAGTGATATAACTGGATTATCAGAAGAACGAATAGCTGAGATAAAACGTGCAACGGTTAACAGCCAGGAGAGGTCGAGCAAAGCCCCCTCCATGCGCGAATTCGATTTTTTTCCCAAAGTAATCGAAGATGATTTTAGTAAATATCGCGGAGCATTGCGTATTCACAAAGCCCTAAATAAACGATGGATTGTTTCTTCTCTTGATTTTTTTGCTACTCCCATAATCCAGCTTCGGTTAGTGGAGAGTTTTCCTGAAAAACTTATATATGAAGCAAAACAGCGTGCAATAAATGAACATCTTGCAAACCACCCAGAGAAGACTTTCAATCTGAGAACATTTCCTTGGATAACTGAGGATTTACAAAAGAGCCTGAAATCAGAAAAGATTCATAATATCTTAGATTATTTTATTGCATTTCCAGAAAAATTAGCAAAAATTCCTAATTTGTCAATTCGACTTCTTGAAGATTCAAAAAAGGAAATCAAAGAGGGCATTAACCAGGGTTATATTGATTCAGAGAAAGTAATCGGGGCAGCTACTTTCGATTGGATGGATTATCGTGTCACTCCACGTTTAAGAGGAAGAAATATTTCAAAAATAAAGGAATTCATGCAAACTCCAAACGAAAAATTGGCTGAAATACCAGAACTTGTTGAAAATTTAATTCTTCGTTCAAAAAAAGTTCAAAATGAAGAGCTTGTACAATTAAATGAAGAAGAGCCTTTCTTGAAAATAGCTGCTCTTCAGGAAACAATGACTCCAGACTTGAACCGTCTCGAGATTAAAGGATTTATCGACTTTCTTCTAGCAGAGGAAAAAGACCTGTTGATTGTACGTGGACTTGTTGCGCGTCTTATTTCTATGAAACAAGAGGAGATCTTGGAGCTAATTGAACAGGATCATGAGATCTTCCCTACAAAAGCTGCTTGGTGGCTTGATTTAGGGTTAGAAACCCAACTAAAGGATCTCGGTATTCAAACGGTGTACGACTTCATTCGTTGTCCCTCTATAACATTACTAAAGCTAAAAGATATAGATCCAAAAATTCTAGAAACGATCAAAAAAACCTATGGTACACCTATTCCCCTTTTAACCTCTGAAGAGCGTGAAAAACTAGATTCCCAAAACATCCTCTGCCTTGAAGAATTACAGGCCACTTTATCTAAGCTAAAGTTGAAACCCCAGACATTTCATAATCGAATAATGGAATTACTCAACCTCTTGAATGTTCCCATTTGTTATCTTCCCATTCCAAGTAAGTACTATCAAACACTTCATCATCTGGGAGTTTCGAGAATTATCGATTTTCTTATGTGGCCCGATGTCGATATACACCGTAAAACGGGGATGTCTTACAAACTTATTGAAAAAACGAAAAGTACGATTTCTCCTGAAGAAGTAAAAACCCTTATTGATTCTAAAGTCCTTCCTATTTCTGTATTAGCAAATAACTTAGAAGGAAAATCTTGGCAAAAGTTACTACAATCAGATCTCAGTCTTCAAGAGCTTTATTACAATCTTCCTTATCCTACAGACGTAATAAAAAAGTTAAAACTTTCCAATCGTGAGATAGACCAGTTAAATGCGTTGTTTCTCACCCCAATTTCACGAATACCTCAGATCAAACCTAGATGGGTTGCAGCCCTTCATGGTAACAATATAAACTCCTTTATTGATCTAATTAGTTGGTCAAAAGCGGACATTGCTGAAATGATCGGACGAGATGAAAAATTTGTTAATACTTTGTTGTCTGATTTCGCTTCTTTCAACCCTGGCATGGTACTTGTTGATCTGGGTGTATTATCTGCTACTGAAATGAAATCCTTAAATTCTAAAGGATATTCTACAGTAGAAAATGTATATTTTTGTGCAAGAAAAAACACATTCGGGGTCATGGGGGTCAAATGGAAGACAATCGAAAGATATCAGCGAATCCTTGAAACACCTGTTGCTATGCTCCAACTACGTAGTAGTTCTGATAAAAAAGCGATTCGTATCTCCCATGAGGGTCTTGAACGATTAACAGATAACGGAATTGATCAGATAATCAAGCTAATTTATTGGTCTCCTGACGAATTAAAATCAATTCTTCGCATGTCCTTAAAACGTATCGAAGAGTTAAAACAGTCAGTGGCGATCAAAGAACATGGAATGCCTCTAGAAATAGTATGTGGTTACAACCGTAAAACAATTTCAACATTGTTAGGGTATGGTATCGAAACAGTAGAAGATCTCTATTTTACAGCTTCCGAAGATATGATAGATGAAGATGATGAGCTTGATTGGAGCTATGTAAAGAAAGCAATAGAGGCACTTGAACTTCCAATAACATTCCTCAGCGGGGTAATTGCACCTAAGTATATAGAAAAATTGAGTAAGAAACGGATTGACTCTATAATACGGTTCTTAATAACTTCTGAAGAAGAGCTTTCTGAAATCTTGGAAACCCCCCCAGAAAATGTTGCCAATTTAAGAAAAAAGGTTAACCTTGTCCAGCTTCGCGAATCAACAGAAACTTCGGTATCAATTCTTGAAGGTCTACCTCGTAAACAACTGCAAATACTAGCTGATGAGCAAATATCGACCGTTTTCGACTTTTTAACGACAACTGATGACCAGATCGCTAGTGTACTAGAAATTGATCTTAAACAAGTGGTTACAATGAAAGAAAACCTCAATTTTACTAATATTAAAACGATTAAAGAGGAAAAAATGGTTCCTTTAGCCAGAGTTTCACTTTTCGATAAAAAGACAATTAGAAAACTTGCTCGTTTAGGGGTAGAGAGTTTAGCGGATTTATATTATGTCGCGTCTCCTAAAACCTTTGTTGATAGTGATATCGATTGGCAAGAAATACTTGACGCAAAAACCATTTTGGACATGCCAATTGAGATAAGTAATGTTCCTACAAAGGAAGAAATCGAGATTTTAAGAAAAGCAAAAATCAAGACGGTTTTAGATTTGATGATGGAGTCTCAGGATAAACTTGCGACTCGAACAAAATTACCGTCAACTAAATTAAAGGCCATTCAAGATTCAATTAATATTGGAGAAATTATAACCCTATTAAAGCGCTTGTCAATAGACAAACTCAATTTTCCCTCGGAATACGTTACAACAATCCGTAATGCGGATATTAAAACTGTTTTTGGGCTTCTAACCCATCCTGATGAAAATATTTTTCTTGTAAAAGAAGGTGAAAAGAAGCTACGAATCGATAGAGGGAGTTGGAATCAGTTATTTTCTATTTTAGTTGTTCCACTTAGTTTAATACTAGGATCAGATCGTGAAATCGCTAAAAAACTCAAACAAAAGCGCATTGAGACATTAAAAGATGCCTACTCTACTTCATCGGAAAGA
>CAZALJ010000186.1:0-4924 GCA_964485715.1 uncultured archaeon | reverse complement strand
CGGTAATCAGAACCGATCGCCAAGACTGCGAATAAGAAATGAACTTCTGCATTATTGTCTTCAACAACTCTACGAAGAACCCTTAGAAAACCACCCCTTCTGATATAATCACTAATGACAAGTAGGCGTTTATTTCGGAGATTCTGGCTAGTTACAAAATACGCAGTTGCAACCAACTCTTGATCAACCAGATATGGATGTCGTGAGACCCTTGAAGGATGAACAGGAGGAGGTCTGAAATTCACAGCAAACCAAGGAATACTAAGAATTTGGGAAAAGGCAACAGCTAGAGGAATGGCTTCAGAATGAGTTAAAATGGCATCAAATTTTCCTACCAGATGATTCTGTTCGATAACGAGAAAAGCCAGCAAATTAACTTTGTCTGGGTAGGATAATAATCTACTCATATCCACTTGAATTGGTATCGTGCTGATATCAATATCAATATTTGGTTGAACAAGATCAACTGATAAATTGAGGTTGTTAAGTAGAAATTGGAAGAAAAATTCCTCATTATTTCTGGTGATGGGATATTCACCCTTAATATAACGATTAAACTGGGAATAAGAAAATTTTTCTTTGGGATCCCGCCATTTAGAAGGCCTAATAGCGTCATATAACTCTCGAGATGATCGGAAATTTGTTAAAATCACTTTGATACCATTTATAATTTGATTTTTCTTGAAACAGACCGAATAATACGACATCTTACTCATCCATTTATATGCAACAAACTGACATGATTAACCAGTTATTCTCCTATGACTTTATAAAATGCGTCACCACAATGGAACATTCCATATATATATTCTTGTACAGGAGAGTAAGGTTCTTATTCAGCTTTTTTTTTCTATGATTTGATCCAATCTTTGGAAGTTTAATCATGGGTGAATCACAATCTTATCTGAAAGATGTTGTGACTATGAGAATGATTGCCATGACCGCAGCTTTCATGGCTATGGTTTTTCTTTCAACTTCACTGTTTTATATAGCCCTAGTATCTTCTACGGGGTTTTTTAATATTGGTGAAGCATTTGTTTACCTTGCAGCGTTAATTGGTGGTCCTATCGTTGGAGCTTTAGCTGGAGGGATTGGAGCTGCTATGGCAGACATGGTTCTGGGATATGGTTATTTTGCACCAGGCACATTGGTATTTAAAGGATTAGAAGGATTCGCAGCAGGTTTTTTCTATCAGAAAGGTCAGCAAATCAATCAAAAAATCCGTTACATCATTCTTACTGCAATTACGATTTTTCTACTAGCCTTTTCTCTATTTGTCATTACTCCTGAACTACAACTTTTTGTAATCAATACAATTAAATCTTTATTTGATATTCCTACAGAGCTAGAAGAGGCAAGAGTTCTCATAGAAGAGGCAGTCAAAAAAAGTCAAGGGCTTTCAACGATTCAAGGTGCTTTTGTTGTTTTTATTCCTAATTTCAGTGAAACTCAAAACTTAGAATTTGAATTACCAGGATTTTTTAACATCAAATTCCCAATTCCTTTTGGGATCACTCAGGAAGAAGTACCATATGAATTTCCAGGTTTAATTATTGTAATGGTTGTTCTACTTTTAATCGCAATCATGTGGATTATAGAGCTAAGAATGGGCGAAAAAGGTCAAATGATTCTTTCTTGCCTTTTAGCTGGCCCAATCATTGTTGTAGGTTATTTTTTGTATGAAATATTAATTTTGGGCGTCCCCTTTGGAGGAGCGCTAAGTGAAATTCCTTTCAATATAGCACAAGTAGTGTTCGGGATATTAATCGCAGTTCCAATTATTTCATATTTGAGAGAACTAGGAATAATACTGTCAGAGAAAAAGGGCCCATCGTCAAAGGAACAACAAACCAAAACAGTGGATTCTTCTGAATAACTTTTTAAATCATTTTTTCTTCCTTTTTTTGATAAGAATTCGGAGCTTTCGGATTGACACTATTAGAAATTAGTAATCTATCTGTAAGATATCACAGTTCATCCCAATGGGCTATAGAAGAAGTAAATTTTTCTGTAGAAAAAGAAGAATTAATTATTGTTGCTGGTCCTAGCGGTTGTGGTAAAAGTACCTTAGCTCAAGCAATATTGGGATTGATCCCAGCATTCGTTGAAGCTGAAATCCTCGGAAAGATCAGAATTAAGAAAAAACTCTTAGATGACCTTTCAAGAAAAGACATTATTCAGCTTCTTGGTTATGTTCCTCAATATCCAGCTGATTTCACTATTAGTTTGCTAGTTGAAGAGGAAATTGCATTTTCACTAGAGAATCTTGCTTATCCACGGGGGGAGATTAAATCCCGTATTACGGATGTTCTCAATCAATTAGAAATTTCCCATCTTCGCTATAGGTTGATGACAGAATTAAGCTCTGGTGAATTACAAAGAGTTGCTTTAGCAACTGCTTTAGCACCCAGACCTCCAATATTAATATTCGATGAACCCATGGCTCGTATTGACCCCAAAAGTGAAATCACACTAGCTCGTATATTACAGAATTTATCTCAAAAAGGCCATCTTGTTATTGCATTTGAGCATAGATTAGATTACTTGTTACCACTTGCAGATCGTGTATTACTCTTAGAAAATGGTAGATTAGTCGCTGATAGCGAACCACGATCGCTATTAGAGAGAATGAAAGACATAGATTTGCCTGAAGTATCGGAGATTATTTTTCCAGGCATAATTAAACGAGCACTGGATTTAGATGAAGCTGAAATGCTTTTATTAAAGAATTTTCCTAAAATCTGATAATTAACCAGTTGTAGCAACAGTCACAGACATAATGCGATGCCAATGTTATCCATTCGTCTAGAAAACCTTTGGTTTCGATATCCTGAAACAGAAAATTATATCATTAAGTCACTTTGCTGGGAAAAGGATAATCCAGCAACAATTGGTTTGCTGGGGACTAATGGTTGCGGAAAGACTACACTTCTCAAATTAATTGCTGGAACTCTTTCCCCCACACAAGGAAATATCTTGATTGATCGCAAACGCAAAAAAAAAGTTGAATTGAACGATGAAGTTGTTTTTGTTCCAGAAAACGCTAGACTTTTTTTAGTTGGCCCAACTCCACGAAAAGATCTGAATAGAATTATCAAAGAGCAAACAAAAGTAGATGAATTACTAGAGAAATATGGTTTCAATAACTTGGCTGATAAAAAAGTATACCACTTAAGTGAGGGACAGCGAAGGCTTATTGCCATATTTATTGCGTTTCAAGTACCAAGTCGCTTAATACTCTTGGATGAACCAACTGTAGGTTTGGATTCCAGAGGAAGAAGATTACTCTTTCATTTACTTGAACAAGCTACAGATCAGGGTAAGATAGCTTTTGTCTCAACCAATGATCCTCGCGTTTTTCCAAAACTGGATGAATTTATCGTCATTCGTAAAGGATCTCTTTCTCTTAAAGGTTCGCCGACAGAAGTTTTGTATAAACTTGAAGACAATACAGAAATAATTCCTAACCAGATTATTCGTCTAATAACAGCCTTGGAAAGAGAAACAGGTCGAAAATTACCTCGTTGTCTCACAACAGAAGAATTTAACCGAGTTTTAAAAGATGGGAGGTTGTTTTAATGGCATTTACGCTAAGGAGAGTATACCAAGGGTTTTTATATCGTCCTAGTGCTCGACATGTGCACCCTCTGGTCGGATTATTGATTTTAGGGATTCAATTTGTCCTACTATTAATATATGATATTTTCATCCTTTTTTTTCTATTATCCATTGTAATTTTAGAAAATGTTATTTATGGCAATCTTCGTGGAAGTATCAGTCTTCTACGAGCAATTATTCCACTACTCATTTTTCTTGGTGTAGTTTCCTTTATATTTGGAGGATTAATACAAGCATCCATTGTAGTATTACGATTGTTGATAGGAGCATTTTCCTTTTCTTTTTTCTTTGTAGTTACCAATCCATCAGATCTTACTCGGGTCCTAGAAACATGTAAAGTTCCAGCAAGAGTAGCTGTATTGCCAGCTCTCGCTTTAATGATGGTTCCACGTGTCGCAAAGGATGCTGAAGATACGTTTGAAACACTTGCTTTAAGGGGTGAAATTAAAGGTTTCTTTATTAAATGGTTACCAAAAGTTTTAGCAATTTTCATTGCATCAGTTCTTTATCGTTCTGAATTCTTAGCACAATCTCTGTATTATCGGGGTTTTATAGTCCAGAAACGCACCCATTATCGGTCTGTACCTTTCCAAAAAATTGATGTCGCGAGAATATTCACTTGGATAATCGTCTCAGCGTTGATATTCCTTCCTTAATTAATAGAGAAAAAGGATTCATCTGCAAAAAGAGGACTTGTCTATTTCTTATGCGTATAACTGTAATATCTGCTTTACCAAACATAAATATTGGAAATTCCTGGTCAGAAAAAGATTTACTGAGCAAATTCAAGATAATTACTGTGAATGAACCCCCATGACCAACAAGACAAATTTTTTTATCTGTTTTTCCTTTAAATTGATCTAAAGTTTGATAAAAACCAGTCGTTACACGATTCCAAAATTGTTTAAGACTTTCACCAAAGGGAAAAGAAAAACTTTTGTCTATCACTAATAGATTTGCAACAAGAGGGCCCCTTTTGTCATATCCTTCTTCTAGTAATCGTTTAAGAGAAATAGGGGTCTGTTGCTTAATGTCTTCTTTGTGACGACCAGTCCACTCTCCAAGATCTATTTCTGATAACCAAGCCTGCTCTTGGAGACAAACTGTCTTATGCTTTTTCACAATAAACTCAGCAGTCTGTTTCGCTCGTTCAAAAGGACTAGTAAAAAGAACATCGAAATGGAAGTTTTGAAGATAATTAGATAATTTTTCAGCTTGGCTTATTCCAAGCTGACTAAGAGGAGTGGTAGGTGAACTCCAATGATATGACAAACCAGCGGGGTCAGCATGACGAACTAAGTGAATA
>CAZALJ010000185.1:0-4950 GCA_964485715.1 uncultured archaeon | reverse complement strand
CAAGCCCAATCCAATTACTGTATAAATTAATCCGAAAATCCAATAGCTCCGTTTGCTTACAGCATAACTAGAGCTTGGAGTCTTTTTCAAATCTTTAAAGATTGGAAAATCTATTAGAATGGCAAACACTGGAAAAATGGAGAGCAATATCCCGAGTGATGCGATGAGACCTCCTAAAATAAAGATTGGATAAACAAGATCTCCTTTAGGAATCCAATGTGGGTCATGCCAAGGTTTTGTACCCCCATGAGGATATTTAATACTTTCTTCTAACCATTTGACTGTTTCCCCGACAATAATAGGATCAATAGTCTCAAAGAGGTGATTTGTTTGGCTAATAACAAGCTTTCGCGCAGTTCCATTAGCATAAGTACCATATCGTTTCCCTGCTTCTATTTGAGTTGGAGTATTCCAAATATCCGTTAATGATTCGATTAAAGATGGGATATGTTGAAGCTCATCATATTTTCCTACGGTGACAAGGAGATTGTTTGGGAATGTACTATTGGTCCATCGCACGGATAATCCACTAACAAGAACAATAGCGTCAACTGTGATTGATGTTTGATTTATAGCTTCAAGAACTAAAAATTCACCCATACTATGGCCAACCATTCCTATTTTACTGACATAATTTAATTTATCTAAATATTCAAGAGCAGCACATCCACCGTGGTCAGAAATATTCTCCTTGTATTCAGAATCACCATGACCAACTGCATCAATACTTAGAGTGACAAAATTTCTTCTTGAAAGTTCAATACTAAATGCACTCATCCACTCCTTCGCTTGCATTGACCCATGAATGATAACAACCCCAGGTATAGGATTCGATACAAAAGCACCTCTAGGAACTTGAAGAGTACCGTGAATAATGACCCCCTCATCAGTAGGAAAATTAATTTCAGTGCAAATGATATTTCCAAAGCTATTTTGTACTACCCATGCTGTTGTAATTCCACTAATCATCATTGATATACTGAGTAATAAAACTAGATAGCGTGGACGAATCTTTCTCATGAAAACGCATCTAAAAACTGTAAATAAAAAGAGATATAATACTTATCTGGATGTATTAATGATCCGATAAATTGCAAAGAGTACATCATTCAGTTTAAATTGAGGTAGTATCTTGGATATAGCAATAATCAATACCTGGTTAATGACTTTTAAGGGAAAAGGCTTGGGAATGATACCTAATGGAGCTTTAGGAATTGAGGATGGTAAAATAACATTTGTTGGAGAGAGTAACGATTTGAATTTCAGACAAGCTGATAAACTCATTAATGGCGAAGATCATGTTACAATGCCTGGATTGATAAACGCTCACGCGCATACAGGCTTGACACTACTCAGGGGAGGAGCCCAAGACTTACCTGAAATCGAATGGATGAATAAAGGTATCGGCCCTTTAGCTAAATATTTAAAACCCACTGATCTTGTTTTGGGAAGTAAATTAGCTGTTCTTGAGGGATTGAAGTCAGGTACAACAACTTTTGCTGAATATACAGGTCTTGTTTCAACTCTCATAAATGAAGTATATCTGCCCTTTAAGGTTCGTGTTGTTGCAATTGAGACAATAAATGAGGTTAGTTCAGATAGAGCTCAATTGAAACCCACGGATCTATATACTTTTGATCATTCGAAAGGAGAAGCAGCCCTAAACAGAGCTAATGACCTATTTCACGAATTTATTGACATTGAACTCGTAAGCTTCATGTATGGACCTCAAGCTCTAGATTTTTGCTCCATAGACTTGCTTAAGGACATCAAACAGGAAGCAATAGATCGTGGTTGTAAAATACACATGCATGTAGCACAAGGAGAACGGGAAAGACTGCAAATTATGGGTCGATTCGGAAAAGATTCAACAACTGTTAATGTACTTGAAAAAAATGATTTACTTAATGATAATCTTGTTGCTGCCCATATTCATGATACAACAGCTCAAGAACGATCATTAATAGTAAAAAATGGAGTTAGAATGGTAGGATGCCCTTCATCCATTGCAATGATAGATGGTATTGTACCTCCGATTGGCCATTATGTAGAACTTGGAGGTAAAGCAGCCCTAGGAACAGATCAAGCTCCTGGACCTGGTCACTGTAATATGTTCAAAGAAATGAGAATGGTTAGTATTTTGACCAAAATAATTAATAAAGACCCGACTGCTTTACCACCTTGGAAAGCTTTACAGTTATCAACTCTTGGTGGAACAGAGGTACTTGGACTCGAGAAAAAAATCGGAAGCCTTGAAGTGGGAAAGCAAGCAGATGTAATTACTGTTGATCTAGAGAAGCTAAATTTAACCCCCATAGTAGATAAACCCTTCAAAAACTTTATTCCCAATCTGGTGTATTCATCTACTGGAAATGAGGTTGATAATGTAATTATCAATGGTAATCTGATTGTAACTAATAACCAATTAACCAATATTGACGAAGTCTCTCTAATCTCAGAAGCCAACAAAAGAGCTAAGATAATTTTTGAAGAAGCTTCTGAAAACTGGCTTGAGGCAGGTTCAAAGATGGTTTCTTATCAAAGAAATGGCTTTTTATGATTCTCAATCCATTTAATACTCTTTTTATTCTCAAAAGTTTAGTAGACAATTTCTCTTGCATAACCTGAGAAAATATGTCTATAAGTTCCAATATAGGGAAAGTTTATTAGTGAATTTGAGAGGTAATCATCTCTAATTAAAAAATTTCAGTTAATGGTGAATTAATTTGGTACATCCGAATGATATTCCTTTATGGCCAGAAGCGGTTCCAAAAACGATTGATTATTCAGAAATTCCCCTTTTTACGAATTTGGATAAATCTGTCGAAGAATTCCCCAATAATATTGCTTTTATTCTTGAAACTGGGAGCTTCAATAAGATTGCTAAAGTCACTTTTCGAGAACTCGGGGAGTTATCGGACAAATTTTCCGCGTTCTTAGCTGGTAAAGGGATAAAACCAGGGGATAAGGTTGCAGTATTTTTACCTAACATGATCGAATTTGTTATTGCTTACTATGGAATTTTGAAAGCTGGTGCTATTGTGGTTTCATTAAATTTCCAATACCCAGCAAGCGAACTGACAGGACAATTACAACAAAGTGAAGCGAAAGGAATTGTCTGTGCTGATATGATCAGGCCAGGATCCCCCCCAACCGAACCTTACGAGACCTGTAAAACAGTTCGTGATCAAGGAGATACTCAATTAGAATTTATTGTTGTTGCCTCTGTGAAACCATACTTATCAGGAATCAAAAGGTTCTTGGGTGGTTTGGTCGGAAAAATTAGCAAGAAAGATCCCAAAGATTTTTACATACGCGAAATTTTTGATCAGTATTCGGCACTCGACAGACCCATTGTTGCTACAAAACCTGACGATGTTGCTGTGATAATGTTCACAGGGGGCACAACTGGAACGCCAAAGGGGGCAATGTTAACCCATAAAAATCTTGTTGCCAATATAGAGCAGTGTTCTGTTTGGATGCAACCACCACCTGAAAGAGGTACAGCAGTATTTATAGGTTCACTGCCTTTTTACCATAGTTACGGCGCAACTACTGCAATGAACATATGTATTCAATATGGGTCTTTGTGTGTATTAATGCTGGATCCTAGAGAAGATAATTTTAATCAAATTCTATATCTGCTTCAGAAATACAAAGTGCAAATTTTTAATACAGTTCCATCACTCTATATAGCCTTACTAAATCATCCTAACCTCAAAGATTACGATTTAAGTTCATTATTAGTTAGTACAAGTGGAGCTGCTCCCCTAGCATTAGCTGTCTTACAAGAATACGAAAGAATTACGGGAGCAAATCTAGCAGAAGGTTATGGCTTGACAGAAACGTCACCAGTTACTCATTCAAACCCCATGGCTGTAGCACCTGGCCATGAAAGACCATTGAAAAAAGAAGGATCCATAGGGATACCATATCCAGATACAGATTGCCTAATCGTAGATGTAGAGACAGGAACTAAAAAACTAGGTGCTAATGAAGAAGGTGAGATCGCATTACATGGTCCCCAAGTGATGAAGGGATATTACAATAAGCCAGAAGAAACAGAAACCGTTATGAGAGAAATTGACGGGAAGAAATATTTCTTAACTGGTGATATTGGCAAATACGATGAAGATTATTACTTCTACATAACAGATAGAAAGAAAGATATTATCATAGTCTCTGGCTTCAAGTCCTACCCCAGAGAAATCGAGGACGTTCTCATTGCTCATCCGAAGATATCGAACGCGGCAGCCATTGGAGTGCCGCATCCTAAGGTTGGGGAGACAGTAAAGGTATTTATTGTCCCTAAAGAAGAGGAAGAGCTTACTAAAGCCGAAGTTCTAGCTTATTGTAGGGATAAGTTAGTAAAATACAAACAACCACACGATGAGAGCTCTATCGAGTTCAGGACTGAATTACCCATGACTCAAGTGGGTAAAGTGCTCCGGCGAGCCCTTAAAGAAGAGGAATTAAACCAATGAAAGAAGTCATTCGTTTTCCGTGTTAGTCGTTCTCGTTTTACACTTAATTCTAAATGAGTGGGTTTTTGTTGATCAGCAAATCAAAGTTGAGAAAATCAATTAAGAGCACTTGATCACTTTCTTATTGGCTAGTTTTAACCTCGAAGTCAGGGGATTCAACGGCTGAAAGAATTTTCCGATATTTGGGGAGATGGAACACAGGAAGACTTAGTGTTTGGCATTGGGCTAGTGCTTAACTAGCGAATCACTTGTCACTTTTATCAATTAGGAGTGAATAAAACTTTTTCTCATGAGTAAAGGAGCAATGTGGGGAACATTATAGAATAGAAAGGGTAGATATCAATAAAGAATATACTAATTTACGAATAAAAAGCCTGGATTATGCAAAAAAGGGGAAAAAGGAGGAAGGAAGGCAAATAATGAAAAATTAGGGTGAAATAAGGCATTGACCTAGTTTGAGTCAATG
>CAZALJ010000184.1:0-4958 GCA_964485715.1 uncultured archaeon | reverse complement strand
ACAGTTCTTAATTTTTTTTCCTTTTCCATTACTTTCCACTAGATTCATTTGGTAAAAACAACGAAAATTATTAGGGAATTAGTACTGCTTTCCTACATAGACAAAGCACTTTGCAGATCTACCACACATAAAGCAAGTTGCTTCTTTTGATGGCGTTTCAGTTTCTTGGACATCGATTCCCCTAACCTCTGCTCCTACAAATCTGTCTTTAATTTCATCAGCACAATTTTCCCCGTCAAGATCAATAGAACACCAAGGAATCTTTACCATTTTTAGACCTTCTAGATGTGTTATCAACTCATCAAGTGTATCAGCTCTAACAAGGCGATTTTGGAATTTTTGAGCTGCCTTTTCAGATATTCTTCTAAAGAAATTTTTGCTCATTGTTTGGAGGGTCTTTTCCAAATTACCTAGACCGATCACAACCTTCTCACGGGTATCACGCCGAAAAATAGTGATTTTTGAATCGCTGACCTCTTGTTGCCCGACTTCCAGTCGGAAAGGGACACCTTTCATTTCCCAGTAGTAGTACTTATCTCCAGGTCGACGATCACTATTATCGATTTGAACACGATGCCCCATTTCTTGAAGCAAACCCTTAATCTTTTCACAGTATTGGTTAACCTTTTCAATATACCCTTTAGTCAAAATGGGAACGATGATGACTTGAATAGGAGCTACTTCAAAAGGAAAAATTAATCCTGCATTATCACCATGAACAGCAATCATTGCTCCAAATATACGTGAGATTGCTGGGCCATAACATGTTTGGTAACAATAATGCTCTTTCTCTTCTGCATCCATATATTTTATGTTAAATGCTTTTGAAAACTTATCACCCAGTAAATGAGTCGAAGGTAGCTGGAGAAAACGGCCATCCGGCATAAGGGTGTCAGCAGCATATGTATGGATTGCGCCAGCAAATTTATCCCATTGTGGACGTTGAAATTGGATGAAAGGAATTCCATATCTTTTCTGCATAACATTAATGGAAATCTGCATATCTTCTCTTGTTTGTGCTTCAGCTTCTTCTAATGTGGCAAAAACGTCATGTCCCTCAATCCAAATAAATTCACGTCCCCTGAGGAATGGACGGGTAGATTTGCCTTCATAACGCCATACTTTACCCGATTGATAGAGTTTTAGCGGTAAATCTCGCCAACTTCTTATCCATAGAGAATACAAAGGGTACATTGCAGTTTCCGATGTAGGTCGAAGTGCAAGACGTTCTTCCAACCTACCACTACTACCCGCACTAGAAATCCAAAACACTTCTGGAGCAAAGCCTTCAACATGGTCAGCTTCGACTTGAAAGTTTGATTCAGGAATAACAGACGGAAATATGACTGGCTGATGATTGAATTTGTGCATTTCTCCTTCATAGATGTCAAACATTATTTTCATGCTGATTGTGGACCAAGGGCGGTACACAATGAACCCTTTGACATTGTACCGCATATCTGCGAGCTCAGCTCGCTTTACAATTACGGTAAACCACTCTGAGAAATTTTTCTCCTTTTCTATGTTGAAAGTTTCGATTTCTGAAACAATTGATGTGTTTTTATTCTTAGATTCATTTTCGGACATTAGTCATCGACCTGTGTATCTATCATAACTGATAACTATTAGATTATCCCTTTTAGGAAATCTAAGGTTAATCAAAAAGCTTTTAGGAAGAGTTTGGGTGGTATTTTGACAAAAACAAGAATTAGCGCAAGCCATTTTACTTCTAGAGGTAAGGAAGACGATCCATCCTGTAGTAACTCTCCACTCTTCCCCTTTTCAATTCATCTTTTAAGCATCTCAGTATATTATTTTACACCTCTCAACTATTCAGTTTCGCACTTTATCGAAACTGAAGCTATATTATCAATAAATAATTTATAATCAATCATCTTTAAAAATTAAACCGATCCAAAATGCCCCTTCGTCAATCTATTTCGGGTTTTCGTATTCTGGACTTAACTAGTAACCTTCCTGGGCCTTTAGCGAGCCAAATATTAGGTGATTTCGGAGCTGATGTCATTAAGGTAGAGTCACTCCAAGGTGACAATGTAAGACATTATCCACCTTTTATAGAATCGGAATCTGTCATCTATCTATTGCTTAATAGGAATAAGCGATCTTTTGCCGTGAATCTTAAAACGAAAGATGGTTTAAACCTTTTTTATGAATTAGTTAAGACTTGCGATGTTGTACTTGAAGGTTTTCGTCCTGGAACAACCAAACGCATGAAAATCGATTTTGATACACTCAAAAATCTGAAACAGGATATTATTTACTGCTCGCTGATCGGTTACGGTTTACAGGATACTAGATCTGGGCATGATTTGAATTATGTGGGTTCAACTGGAATTCTTCACATCACTGGACCTAAAGAGGCGCCTACTCCAATAGGAGTTCCTATCGCTGATATCGGTGGTGGAAGCTTACCTACGGTCATCTCAATTCTAGCAGCATTATTGAATCGCAATGAAAAAGCCCAATTTATTTCTGTGAAAATGACCGAGCAGCTAATACCTTGGTTAAGTGTTGCTGCAACCACTTATTTAGCAGGTATAGGCGAACCACAACGGGAGGAACACGTGCTATCAGGATATAATTCTTTTTATCGACTTTACCAGACCAAAGATAATCGTTATGTGTCATTTGCACCACTAGAAGCAAAATTTTGGCATAATTTCTGTAAAGCGATTGGTAAGGAGGATCTTATAGGAAAGCAACTTGATTATGATACCTGTGATATCGAACTTCCAAAAATTTTTGCTCAAAAAACTCAATTAGAATGGACTAATTGGTTTTCTGACAACGATGTCCCAGGGGCTCCTGTTTTGACAGTAGGGGCAGCTCTCAGTGTTAAATCACGACTACAAGAAATTTATCATCCATTAGTAGGAAAAGTATCTCTAATTGCCTCACCTTTTCTCAATCAGGATGATGAAGTTTTAATAAACCCTCCCCCACTTTTAGGGCAACATACCAAAGAGATTCTAGAGGAAATCGGTTATTTGAAGGATTTCGACCGATTAAAGCAGCAGGGGATAATAACTGCACCAGAATAATCTTTCTTCGTAGGAGTCATTATTACATCTATTAAAAATTTTCAATGGTAGTATTGAAACTAAAATTTTTCAAAAAACATGTATCAACTACATAATCTTCTCAACTGCTTTCGTAGTGTTAATAAATGTTAACCTATGATTTTTAAATTGAACAAGTTGGTACACAATAAATAGTAGAAAAAATCCTACTTCACAAACAGTTAAAACTAAAAACAGGAGAGGAGAAAGATGAAATGCCTCTGAAGAACCTGTGTGTGGGGTCGGTTGTGTTACACCAAAAAGAACTGCTTGAATAAACGCGTGAAATAAGACGAGGAGAATGAATCCTAGCTGCCCTTTTATTTTAGTTTTTCTTGTCCATTTAAGTTTGTGTGTTAAGGGAAGGTCTGGATTTGCACCCTGAATAATTAAGAATGCCCAGATTCTCTGAAAGATGAAAAGCTGGAAAATGATTGTTAACACAAGAGACAGCATACTTATAATGGAATAGGTTCCATAGAAGACATCATGTACCAATGTAAATAAAAGCATAAAGAGAAAAAATAGGAGGAAAGAAAGAATAGAACAGATCATTATTCCTACTAATCCCAAAATGATGCTTTTAGCTACATCATTAATTAAACTATTAGGGGAATTACTATGGACAAAATAGTAAGTGATAGGGCTAATAGACGTAAGACCAAGTAAAAATAACAGTGGATTGATAAATAGAAGTTCCCTATTCCATATCTGAAAGATAACGCTCAGTATGACATCAAAGGGCATTAATCCACGAATAATCATATTATTCTCAAGGATGTAATTAGAAGTTATGATAATCATCAGTATAAGAAAAACAGTCTGAATTTTAAGTTTATTATCCCTAATAAATTGCCATACAGTTGTTGGTTCTGGAATATCTTTGATTTCAGGTGGCAATTCCGATAGCTGTTGTTCTGGAAGAGAAGATTTTTTTCTAGAGGTGGTAGGGGATTCTGATACTTTTTCTTTCAAAGGCGAAAAGAACCCCTGTTTATCAAATGAAAATGAAATTACTTGTTTTTCAACATAATTCTTAACTAATGGCCTACCAGAAATAGTAGCAACGATATTTTTACGACTTGAACGGAAGGAAGGAATAATGGTACTTGCTAATGTAATCAAGAAAGAAAAAAGGACCCATAAAAAAATACGATCAAGTGGAAACTGGATTTCGATTGGAATACTTAATGAGATATACCATGCGAGGAGGATAGATCCTAATAATCCATTGGTCAATCCAACAATGAGAGCAGCGAAACCAAGGGTTATAGATTCGGCCATGAAAATTCCTATAACCCCTCGTTTATGTAAACCTATGCTACGCATGATTCCCATTTCTCGTTCCATACGGAGCGTAGAAACGAGAGTACAGATAAACTGTGCCATTGCAGCTAAGATGAATGATTCGATAAACAATACTTGAAAGATTGCAGCTTGAAAAATGAGACTTCTTTCCATCATTTCGGTGATTTGGGATATTGCAATTGCTTCTTTTAGTCCGGTATATCGTGCTTTTAGAGCTATCGTAATGGTATTGACATTACCATCAACGTCACAGACAAACCATTTGGCGAAATTGGTGTTAAAATGGTTTATGAATTGATTAGAGGCAATGTAGAGATATTCCCCGTTTCCTAGAAACGCATTTCCTTGAATGATTGCAGCTAGTGTTATATTAACTGTAGTATTACTATTTATTTTCACAGAAACATTAGATCCCAACGGAATATAGGGACTGAAGCGTTGATAAAGACGCTGTGAAATCAAACCATAAGTAACGTTTACAGTTTTTGTGACTCCAGATGTTGTGTTCTGAATTGTCATATTTTTCTCATTCAAAAATGAATATGATGGTTGTTCATTAATAGCTTCGAT
>CAZALJ010000183.1:0-4980 GCA_964485715.1 uncultured archaeon | reverse complement strand
ATAATCCTTTAAATCTACTTCAGGAAACTCAGCACGAGCAAAGCTTTTACCTTTTGTTACTAGTGGGGCTGTAAAATCGAATCCTATTTTGTTGGTGATTTTCGTTCCTGGTTCAGCACTAGGATCTAAACTAGACCCAGGTTCCTTTCCGATATCAACTAAGTCTCTTTCAGCCTGAAAACGTGTAGCCATTGACCATTCTACCTCTAAGGGATTATATATATCAATATCTTTATCTACAACAAAAACATGCTTACAACTTCTATGTCCGGCAAAAGCAGCGTGTATAGCCTTTTTTCCATCATCTTCATTTTGTTTATCGATTCTTACAATGGCATGAAGCCAGGAGGAACCACCAGGATTTACGTTAACATCAAGGCATTTTACACCTGCTTCATTCACAGACTTGAAGATAGTAGGCTCCCTTGGCATACCCATAAGGACTTTATGTTCTAACGCACCAGGGACAAGAGCTTGCCAGATTGGGTTTTTTCTATGAGTAATTTTCCTGACTTCAAAGATTGGTTCTTCACGTACAATATCATATGTTTCAGTAAGATCGATAAATGGCCCTTCTTCTGAGCGATCCTCCATGACAACCTTTCCTTCAAGTACTACTTCACACCCTGCAGGGATTAAAAGATCAACAGAGCTAGCTTTTGTCACCTCGGTTTTTGAAAGGGCATTAGCAATCTCCAGTTCGTTGATCCCAGTTTTAACGGAAGTCGCGGCAGCAACAAGAATATTGGGAGTGTTTCCAACACAATAGGCTGCCTCCACTTCTCCTGATCTTTCAAGAAACTTGTAAAAATCACGACCCTTAATTATCCGTGTACTCATTCTGTTCTTTGCAAACTGCATAGCACGATGAAAATCGAGGTTTTGACCAAATTCTGGATCTTTGGTCACAACAACAGCTGAAGAGATGTATCGACCACCGTCTCGTTCGTTGTGTTTTAGAATTGGAAGTTTGTCGAGATCAACGTCACCCATAATAACTTCTTGACAAGGAGCTTCACTGATTTCCTCTGGTGGGCTTCGATTATCAATAGCTTCTGTAAGTTTAGGAATCAGGTGTGCTGTTGAAATATCAAAATAATCAGCAATGCTTTCCTTCGTACAAAAAACATTACCAGCAACCTGGAAATCTGAAAACCCCCTCACGTTCCCAAATAGAAGTGGGGTTGGCTCTGCTGCTTTTAAAACGGCAGCAGCCTCGATGTCTATACTAACTTCTTTTTTGATTTTGGTAATTTTTCCGCTTTTCTCAAGTTCATTTAGATATTCCCGAAAATACATTCCTTTATTTCCACCTTTTATACTAAAGATTATACTCCAATTAGGGTTTTCCATGCAGGATATCCTGCATCTTTTAACGCGTTATATACTTTATTTTGAAGTTCAGAACTAGGAGTCAAAGAGATAATATTTCCTCCTCGTCCAGTTCCAGTAACTTTGGCTCCTAGAGCGCCGTTATCCCTTGCGAGTTGAACCATTTTATCCAAAACATCATTTGATACAGTGATTTTCTGAAGTAGCTCATGATTTTTGTTCATGAGCTGACCAACTCGCTCTAATTCCATGTTCTCTAGAGCTTTGTGACCCTCCTTAACTACATCTTGATATTCTTTAACTATACTTTCAAACCACTCAGGATCCTCCTCCTTCTTTTTTCGAACGTCTCCAACGACAACTGCAGTACTAGCTGTCATTCCTGAACTAGCAATCACTAATTCAATTGGTTTTTTCAGTTTAATTGTCTCTATCGTATTGGGACCACCTTCAAGGTTTCGAATAAAATACACTAAGCCACCAAATGTCGAAGCAGTATTATCAATGCCACTAGGGGTTCCATGATATCCCTTTTCTCCTTCATAAGCAGCATCATTTATTTTCTCGTCATCCCATCCAAGGTTGAATTCATCATTGATTGCTCTTGCAAGTGAAACACAACTCGCTGCAGATGCACCAACACCACTAGCGCACACAAGTTCTCCCCCAAATGTTATCTTCAAGGCTTTTTCATCTAAGTTGATCCCCATAAAATCTAAAACGTTTTTGATGGAGATTTTTTGGTCTTCAAACTTCTTTTCTTTGTATCCAGGCACTTCGTGTCTGTCATCAATCAACTCATACCCTGTTCCATCTTTAGATTCGACAACACAAGTTGTAGCATCACCAATTGCTGATGCAAGCGCGGGTACTCCATACACTACAAAATGTTCTCCAAATAAAATGGTTTTTCCATAGCCAGATCCTTCACCAGCCATTTTTTGTCACCTATTCTTTTCTTCCGTAAAATTTTCTGAAAATTTTTTACTTTTTATCATTTTCTAAAAGGAGCTAAAAAATTCTTCTGACTTAGATTAGTGAAACGAAAGCCTTTCCATTATCATCCTGTTCCTTTTCATCCTCATAATAAAGGCTTGGAGGTTTTTATGAACAACTTTTGTAATATAATTTGAGAAAGACAATCAAAGATCAAATTCACGAGAAATAAGAAAAATAAGAAATGTTGAAATAATCATTACCAGTACTTTGAGAGATATGAGATCACTTTCAGACATAGATATTGAAGGCAAAGTATGTTTGACACGAGTAGATCTAAATTCTCCTTTAGATGATGAAAAAAATATAATTGATACAACTAGGATTAAAGCTCACGCACATACTATTAAGTACATTGCTGATCTTAAGGGAAAAGTAGTAGTAATTGCTCACCAAGGGCGTCCTGGTAGTGTAGATTTCAGCAGTTTGGAGTCACATGCAGTAAAACTTCAAAATATCTTGGGAAACAGTTATAAAAATGATTTTATTCCTCACACTCATGGCTCTGATGTAGAATCTCGTATTAAGTCAATGAATGCTGGAGAAATATTAGTTTTAGAAAATGTTCGCATGGTGAGAGAAGAAACTATAGATAAAACTGCTAGAGAACATGCGAAAGAGCCGTACATACAAAGCTTGGCCCGCGTTGGTCAGATTTTCGTAAATGATGCTTTTTCAGCTGCTCACCGTTCTCATGCTAGCTTGGTCGGGTTTACTGTGTTAATGCCTTCTGTTGCTGGTTTAATAATGGAACGTGAGGTTAAAACTCTTCAACGAGTTGTCGAATATCCCGAAAAACCGTGTGTCTTCATTTTAGGAGGAATAAAACCTGAAGACTCTTTTAAAGTCGCGGAACATGTTTTAGCAAATGATGTCGCCGATTCGGTCTTAACAGGTGGGGCAATCTCTCAACTTCTTCTGATCGCTATAGGAAAGGTCTTAGGAAAGTCTACAATAGATTTTTTGGAAAAGAAAAAGCTTCTACGATTTCTTGAAGTAGCTAAAAAGCTTTTCAAACGATTTAGTAAGCAGATCAAAACTCAAATCGATTTTGCTGTTGATGAAGGAGGTCGTACACTATTTTCGCTTGATGATCTCCCTCTTGACACACCTATTTTGGATATTGGAGACGAAACAATTGAGGAGTATACTAAAATCATAGAAAGAGCTTCTACAATAGTATTAAACGGTCCTATGGGAAAATTTGAAGAGCCAAGTTTTGGAAAAGGAACATTAGCTATTCTCAAAGCGATGGAAAAATCAAATGGCTTTTCTTTGGCTGGAGGTGGACACAGTGTATCGATCATTGAAAAAAACAAAATCGAACTTTCATATGTGAGCACTGCTGGAGGTGCCATGATTCAATTCTTAATGGGAAAACCTCTACCAGCTATTAAAGCTTTGAATTCTGACTAGAAATTAAATCAATGACAATTTTTCCATGAACTTTGTTGGGAGGGTTTTTCATTACTGAGATTTTTAAGAATGATGTTTAACTGTCGAAATGCCACATTTGATTTCAATTTCTTATTGAAAAACTTATGAAAATTGTTAAAAAAACATTTTACTCATTTAAAATTTAATAATGTTTCATTTGAGGCCTCAAAGGGGTAGAATTGTCACTTTACTGATCCTATGAATAGAGGTATTCTTTTTCAGAGTTCCCATAAAATCGGAAGAAATAAAAAGAGAAAGAGGGAAAAACAGCTCAAAGTACGTAAGAAGTGGGTTTCAACATGACTGATTCCAAGGAAGTGGAACAGCTTAGAGCAGATCTAGAATTAGTCACTAAAACGGCTAAAGTTCTCGCAAATAAGCTGGAAAAAATATCCGCCAGATTTGATCAGATTTTAGCCTCTATGAAAGGAGTAACAATCCCTCAATCAACCCCGGAAGAGGTTAAGAAAACCATACCAACAGCAAGTCCAAAGCCAACTCCATCACCCCCAGCACAAGCTGTCAATTCTGGAGGGGGTGCAAAAACAACCAGATTACTGGATTCATTTTTAGGTCAGGTTCAAACCATGACCAAGGGGTCTGAAATATCTAAAGCATTAGCACGTCTACGAGATCAGGTGATGCAATCTGCTGAAGTGGGGTTTCATCCGGCATTCCATGAAATGGGAAGATATGCAACTCAAATTAAGAATATAAATCAGATTTCTGCAGTAGAGAAAGAGCAACTTTTTGAAAAAATCTATGATTGGAAGACACGACTAACCAGTTAACTCTATTTTTTATTTCTAATCTTTTACTACTATTTTAGAATTGAAAGATTAAAGGTTCGTGGGAAAAGAGAAAACTAAACCAGTATAGTAATTTATCCTGACCTTACATGATTTCCACATTTATTACAGAAAAACGCGTTTTGTGATATGATTGCTCCGCACGATGGACATTTCTTCCGGTTGTCAAATAAGTTACTACTTGAACTAAAGAATTTCTCCTTCTCTTTTTCCTTTTTTGATTGAAATGAGGATGTATCAAAAGGTGAAAATGTTGTTGATGTAGGGGGTTCAGGTAGAAATGAAGAAAATGAACTTCTTGATGGGGAAACATCACCTTCTTTTGGTTGCAAATTTATACGTGACATAAGAACATCAAGCTGTGTTGCTATTTGAGACATATAGGGAATAAAAGGACAACTTGTGA
>CAZALJ010000182.1:3399-4981 GCA_964485715.1 uncultured archaeon | reverse complement strand
ATTTTTTGTTATTCTATTCAATTTCTGAGAGCATCATTCTGATTAGTGACTGGAAATCAAAATAGTACCGTAAAACTTTTTCTCCGAAATCATAGTAGATTTCATAATCTTTACAAAGCAGTAATTCCCCTTTCAAAACCTGATATTGAAAACCCAGCTTAGCTTCATTTAATATTGTAATATCTACTGTATAGCCTATTTTTTCTTCAAGCTCTATTGAGAATTCTATTTCATATCTTTCTCTAATTTGATCGGCTGTAGTACCTTGAATGAAGATAGCAATATCAATATCATGGAACTTGTCGTACTTTAAAGAACTACCATGGAGAATAGCAAAAACTATTTTCTTTTCTTTTTCAAGAAAATCTATTATTCTCTTTTTTATCGTTTCGATTTATACAACTTCCTTTCTTTCTAAAGAATACTCTATCCTTCAAAACCTGGTAGAAAATGGCATTACTGGGAAAAAAAATAACCGTTTACGAATTACTGAAGACTATACTGAACTGAATTGAAATAACTTTTGTAAAAACACATGAATATTTTTTAACTCTTAGACTCACTATAAAAATAGACTATTGACATCACAAAGAGTCATTTTTTCGCGTCTTAAAACGATCGTAGGAAATTAGTAGTATTGCCAAGGTACGTAAGATCTTTCTAAGTTCTTTTTCTGATTCTAGCGTTTTAATAAGAGTGTATTTAATACCAAAACCATAATTACCTCTTGTAATAGGCGTTAAATTCTCTATAAATGCTTTAATAGTTTGCTCCAAATCCCTTAAAGTCACAGATCCTGTTTTTCCCTCTAAGGCAATGATGATAAAAGGAACAGGGCCTAATCCATTGTAACTCCATAATTCTGCTACATGTTTATTTATTACTATTTGAATGTCATTTATATCAGTAAAAGGAGGGAGAACAATGATTCCTGCATTTGAACCATCAAGTGAGCTTTTTATTGTTTCATCTGAATGATCTACTACTAATTTCAACGAAAATTCTAGTGTTTTACCGCTTATCGTCAGGATAGACTTTTGAAATTCTTTGTGATTACCCCTCGAACTTATAACTGCTACTTGATAGTGGTCAGACTTTAAGTAATCCATTGGTGTTTTTTCTAATTCCTGCTTTAGAGAAGTCGGAAGTGAAAACGATTTTGTAACTTTTTCTACAACTGGTTCGATTATTAATTCATTCTTGGGAGGTTTCTCTCGTATCGCCTCAGTGAGTGATCTATGTCTGGAAAAACCTTTAGAATCTATATCCAATTTTTTACTTATAATTCCTGTTTCTTTTATTTCTCCTTGTTGAATTTTAGTTAAGGTGTCATAAATTGATGATGTACTTGACGTATTCAGTAATCTTTCAATATTTTCTACACTTAACTTCTTTTTTGGGTCTTGAGTCATGATGATAACCGACAACTACTTCCAATTGAGTTTCAATGTATTAAAAAATATTAACAAATAATAAGACTCTAACGATATTGTGAGACCATCGCAGTATTTTTTATATTAATGAGTGATTAATTCGTCAATATATTAAGAAAGCTTTTTCATACGAGAATTAATAAATAAAG
>CAZALJ010000182.1:0-3299 GCA_964485715.1 uncultured archaeon | reverse complement strand
TAAGCCAATACTTCACCGATAAGTTACATAATCGTTTTTATAAGTCCTCTTGTGCAATGATCCTATTTTCTGATCATGATTCCCAAGTTGCCGCAAAAGTTTTTTACCAAAATTATCGAAGAACAGCTGGATTGACAAACCCAGTAGTTTTTGTCGAAATAATTAATGATTCAAATAGAGCTATCATAAATGAACCAGAAACGTTAGAAAATTTACCCAATGAGGCATATTACGGTATCAAAAACAATGATATGAATTCTTTTCAAGCAGTTTTGGAGTTTCTTGTTCAACGATGCTACAAAAAGGTACACTAAGAAACTTAGGTCTTCAATAAAAGAAAAGATCCTTTTTTTGTCAACCCTGTGTCAAAATTGGAGGAAGATTATTTTTCTGGTTTAAAGACTCGCCAGACAAAGAATACGAGACCAAATACAAAGAAGATTATTCCACCGATCAATAAAAAGATCAATTCAGATAATACCTGATCTAAGCTATAATTGAAAAGGAGAATATTTCGGATTGCCGTGACACTTGCGCTGAACGGGAAGAAATCCCATAATTCCAATGCTCTAAGACTCCCTGTCCCTGTAGGAATTAAATCCGGAATAAGTGGAATTGATGGCACTTCTAGAAATGAACCAGATAAAAAACCAATTGGAGCAGAGAGTATAGCTATAACCCCATTAGCATCTCTTCCATTTGGCACATACGCACTCACAAAGAATGCAATACCTAATATTGGTAAAATAGTCAACATGCCTACTATAAATGCTGAGAAAGGGTCTCCAATTCCTCTAAAACCCAAAATATATGCTGTCACGAACATTAGACTTAGTTGAACGGCACCAGTTGCCACTTGGTACAAACTAATACCACCAAGTAGTTCAATAGGACGCATTTCACTAATTTTTAAGCGATCAAGTGTTCGATATTCTCTTTCCTCTCCAAGAATACCTGCAACACTACTTGAAGCAAGAATAAGCCCGAAAGTGAAAAAACCAGAGATAAAATAGTCGAATTGAGTGAGTTCATAACTTACAACTGATTGAAAGTCTGATTCAAAATTACCTGCTGGTAAATCTATACCATAAAATTCTGATTCAAGATTATTAAGCGCACTTTCAAGTTCAGTCATTGCGTCCTGGAAAGATTGATAGGAAGGATCTCCTAGGAGGTTGAGTGTCGCATTTTTATTAACAATTAGTTGGTCGTCTAACACAATGCTTTTATTAACAATGACTTCTCTAGCGTTTATTCCGGAAAGAATGCTAAAAGAAAAGTCATCTGGAATGATTGCAGCTAATGTAACTGCCCTAGATTGAACAGCTAATCTCGCTTTGGATTCTGATTCAAATGTTATGATTCGGAATGATTTATTTGAAAGGACTAGACCTGTTTTTCCCTCTAGACTAGCAATAAAAAAGGTTCCAAAGCCAAGAGTTAATGGATCGGTTGTTTCATTATCGGACCAAGGTTTTGTGTAATTAGAAAAGTAATCACGCCACTGACTAACTAGAGGTCCAGACGCATCATTATTGACAACACCTATTTTTATTTTTGTCGTCTCTCCTATCTCTCCTCCTCCAAAAATGAACGCAAAAACAAGGATAAACCCTATTGGAAACCCTACAATAATAGATAACCTTCCAGGAGATCTTAGGGTTTGTTTAATTGACCTGAGAAACACAGATAATAATAACACTTGATCACACCTCTAAGGAATATCACCTGAAAACCTTCGTTTCGTGTAGAAAGCCATTCCTACTCCTAATAAAATTAAGCTAGGAAGGACTAGTAAGACTATGTCTGCCCAAACATCGAATATATTGAATTTATATAATATAATTGATCTTAAAGAATTTACAGCGTGAGTAGTTGGTAAAATATCCCATAAAAGAAAATCTCTTGGAAGTCCAGATGGTGTGGGGATGATATCAGGGATGAGAGTGATTGTTGGAACCTCCATAAAAGCTCCGGACATAAATGCCAATGGGGTCATAATAAAACCAGAAGATTGTCCTGCTGTATCTGAAGAAGTAAATATCCCTGCTAAAATGAAACCTAATGCTGTTGTAAATATCGTTGCTAGCATCAAGACTAGTAATCCTTGTAGAACATCACCAGCAGGATTAAATTGAAAGATCAACATTGATATTCCAAGTAAAATTAACATCTGACCTAGTGAAATGATAAATTGAAAGATGGTCACTCCTGCGACATATTCATATGGTTTGATTAAAGACAATCGAACTCGAGTAATTGTTTTAGTCTCTGCAAATTCCTCAACCAAGAAAGCAGCTAACATTCCCGCTTGCATCAAAATACTGAATACTAGAATGCCTGGCATAATCATTTCAAAAACACTATAGTCTCTAAGTGTCACAGGCTTAATGATGACAAAAATATTTCCTCCTGAATAAGGGAGGTTTCTCACATCCTCATTAAAAGTATCAAAGATTTGTCTTAGTATGAAGCTCGCAATTTGATATCTCACATAACCTTCATCCCCAATGACATGAATGGTACTATTGTAAGAAGTAGGGACTAAAGGGCCTGTCCAGTTAAAAATTGGAATACTGATATTATGAAGATAAATCCCGTACTCAACATAATACGCATTGTTAACTGCTGAAAGTGTTGTATTTGAATAATCTTCATCAAAGATTACTAAAGCATCAATTTCCCGTTCTTCAACAGCTTTAATTGCAGTTATTTGATTTGAATAGTCATCCACAGTGAAAATAGATTTATTTACATCTTCATCAGTCGTATAATTTATTGTACTAAGCATTTTTATGAAATCAGCCGCAAAACCATTGTCCAAAGTGGAATTGGTAATTGGTGAAAGTGGTAATTCGCGAAAGTACTCAGCTAATTCGTCTGCAATTCCCTCATCATTATTGATTACACCTAGGGTGTAGGTTTGAGCTTCTTCTAACCCAGTGGCACTAAATGCAAACCAAAACATAAATCCCATAAATGCAGGCATTATAATGAGAACAGCAACGGTTATTTTTAATCGAATCAATTCTTTTCCAAAACGTGTAGCAATGTCTATTATTAGCATTACATTCCCTCCACTAATCTCTTAAAGCTCTACCAGTTAAACTGATGAACACATCCTCTAACGTTGTGTGTCTGATAGCCATATTCTCGACATCGGCACCTTGATCTTCAATATGGTTTAGAATACGTGAGAGTTTTGGAACAACATCTAAGACACGAATTACCACTCGATTATTGGAAACAAAGGCATCTTCAATGGGATCTTCCACCCAATGGCTAAACCCTTTCAAAGT
>CAZALJ010000181.1:0-5002 GCA_964485715.1 uncultured archaeon | reverse complement strand
AACCCAGGAGAAATATATGCTCATTACTACCAAATTACAAACGAAAAACTTGATCAAATAACCTTACGACTTTCAGAAAAAATAGTCCAGCATGGATACAATGCTCTTACCATCCCTGCATCATTAAGCATTGGAAAAAATAAACTTATGGCTAATGCTCCGCATAAAGCTTTTGCAAGAAGTGCAGGATTGGGATGGATAGGTAAAAATCTACTTTTAATAACACCAAAATACGGGCCCCGAGTACGTCTTGGTACAGTTCTATCAGATATCCCTTTAAAAACTGGTAAACCTTTAGAAAATCAAAACTGTGGAAATTGTATTATGTGTATCGATTCCTGTCCAATAGGAGCACTTAAACCATTTGACTTCAAAGAATTTCCAAAAAAACGAGAAGAGGCATTCGATGCAAAAAGATGTCATGATAGGCTAGTAAAGATAAGTAGAATGGACCATATTGGTGTAACGATCTGCGGGGTATGCATCAAGGTTTGTCCTATAGGAAAGTAAAAATTTAATTGTTTTATTATTGAAAAGAGCTCGGTAAACCTTATATTTATAAAATAGGAAAATAATTTGATTTTACCTGTAAGTAAATAAGAAAGAGCAATTTTTCTAGATCAGCTTTTAACATATTAACCTAATTTACAATCAGAAAGATAAAAATTTAATAAAAATAACATTACATCTTCGTAGAATAACTCCTTTAAAGGAGAAGAGAAAAGCTTGGAAGATTTATCCGAGAAACGCATTCCTATTGCTATTGTAGGACTAGAAAATGCTGGTAAGACAACACTGGCTACTAGGTTACAAACTGGAAAATTTATCAAAACGATTACTCCAACAAAAGGATTAGACGTCGAAACAGTCGAGATAAAAGGAAATCTCTTCCAACTCTTCGATTTGGGGGGACACATATCATTTCGGGAGATGTTTTGGAAGACTTATGTGACGTTATCCCAAGGGATCATCTTTGTTATTGACTTTAGTGACACCAAGAGATTGAAACAAGTAGTTGAATGGTTTTGGAAATGTCTTGAATGGAATCCCACAGCACCAATTTTAATACTAGCTAACAAGTCAGATCTGGCCCATATTAAAATAGATAAGTTAATGAATAAGATAAAACTGGATCAACTCCCCCAACAAAACCCCCAACGATCTTTTCGGATCTTTGAAGTTTCGATGAAAGTAGGAACGAATCTAGATGAAGCGATAGGATGGTTCTTCCAGAAGATTATTCCAATTCTTACACAAAAGAAAGTGAAATTGATTGGTATTTATTTGTACCTTCCAACTGGAATCCCAATCGTATCACACAGATTCACACGAGACTCAACAGGGGATTTCGATGAAGATATGGTCCCTGGATTCTTGTATGCCCTCGATCAATTTGCTAGCGGTGTTATAGGTCCAAGTGAGGGGTTAAATGCGATTTCTACTGAACAAGGCCGTATTTTGACAGTCAAACGAGAGGGAGTAATGTGTGCTATAGTAACTGATAAAGAATCTGATCCTATTACCTCTCGAATAATTGCTGAATCATTCTTAACTTATGTAGAAACAGCATTTTCTAAAAAGATTATATTGTTTCGCACAGAAGGAAAACTGCAATTTCCAAAAAATCTTATTATTGACTTTTTAAACCAAGAATTTGCTCAAAACTTGATTTTTTAAACCTAAGGTTGAAATTAAATAAGAAATATAGATTATTTCCACAACCACTCTCTTAAAATCCTCCTCCTCTCCCAATTTTTTCTTTCTTTATTTCATATGTTGTTGATAATCCAAGAAAAAGTTTTTGCCTCTCTAACTGAAAGAATTAGATTACAAAGTATTCCGAACATTGATATGGCAGGATTGTCACAATTAATTTGATCATTTTCTGGAGTAATCCACTAATGAAGGTGAAATGTCAAGCCTCATGTAGCAAGTGCTACCATGAAAAAGGTAGAACACAAGAATTTGACGCCAATGATTTAATCTGGTTCTGTACAAGCTGTAAGAAGAATTTTTTATGTGAAATTGGTATAATCCAAGGCTATAATCAAAAAGGTAAAGTAGTGTATTCTTGTAATATTTGCGGAAGATCATTAATTGAAGAAGAAGTTGATAAATCTATAATTGCAAAAAAATCAGTGCCAAGTAAGCGGAAGGAAACGGATGATCTCTATCACACTCTTATGGGGTCTGAGAAAAAAAGAAAAATTAAGAAAAGACTGTGGCGAAGTCCTGCGAAGAAAACTACAACATTAACTGCTCTTGAAGAGTCACAGATAAGTGAATTATGCGATATTGAAGGTTTAACTGTTCCTATTATCTTAGAATTTATTCGTGATTCCAAGATTAAGAATTTAGAAGACTATAATAAAAGTAGAGAGATACGTGAATTGTTAGTTAGGCTAGCACAAGAGGATTCAGCAATTATTCCATTTTTATATTCATCTTTAGTCCAATTTGATCCAAATCCTCTTGCTTTTGAATTACGATTTGCTGTATTCTATTCTTCATACATACCAAAAAAAAGTAAAATAGTGATACCTCATCAATCATCAATCGATAGGGATTGTGATCTTAAAATAATTGAATCATCAGGGAAGGAAACGTGGATATATTGCTTAGAAGAGGACATAGACAATCTGGAAAATTTGGCAAAAAAGGTTTTCACAGTTGACTTTAAGAGTTATCCAAATATTAAAAGGATTTTCCTTGTAGCAAAATCGTTTTCGTATCTTGCTAAGGGATTAATACTGAAATATCAATCAGTCCTCACTGGAATTGATACCCCGCTTGATGAAGGTTCCACTGAAATGTGGCGATCAATTCCGTTATTATTATGGCAATCAGTACCAGGAAAGATCAATTTTCAAAATGTTTCACTATAATAAAAGAAAATTTAGAAATAAGAAAGGAAGTGACGAGTACGTAAAGCTAAATGTTTTAGAAACTGACCACAATATCTTAAATGAACAGACAAAAAGACTGATTTTTAATATTATAAGAATAACGCCTTTGATTTTAGCATCGTATGGTGTTTCTAAAATATTACTATTTCCGTAATAAGAACTCTTTTTAAGATCAATTGGAGTGTCATCATCTGCTCCTGATCTAATTGAATAAAACTAAGATAACTTGAAGTACATAGAATAATTCATAAGACCTATCATAGGGAAATTCAACATCATTTTGGAGATCTTTCAGCGAGGGGAAGGAAACTAGAATGAAGTGTGATTGTTGATATAGTAACCTATATATAGAGTTATAGATACAGCTATAGTTGGTTGAAAAATTGTGTCCAACAATCTCATCCTCCAAAAATGGCAAATGGAATATAAAAAGGGTTTCTCCAAGCCACTGATTCTGTTTGCACTTTCTGAGGTTGGGAGGAGTTATGCATTTCTTCTTACAAAGAAAATCTTGGAATTAACTAATGGTGAGATTTCTATTGCAGGTTCTAATATTTATCCTATGCTTTCAAAACTTGAAGAGGATAAGTTCATTGTTAGCCAACTTGATGATAGTAAACGAAAGTTCTACCAGCTCACTCCAAGTGGAAGGGAATTTTTAGAGCAATTGGGATTCTCTATTCAGGAGTTCAATAAGATAATGCTTAAATTAGTTAATAAAACTCAAAATCAAGGAGAAGAGTGAGAAAATGGTAGAAAAGCAAGCATTAGATCCTATTGATGGTTATATAAAAGAAATTGGTGCCTTCCTTCCGTATCCAGAGAAACGAAAAATTCCTGTGCTGGAAGAACTAAGAAAAGATGTGCAAGATGCTATGGGCTCAGAAAAAAGACCACCATCCGTCGTTTTTGGCTCTCCAATTGAAGTAGCAAAGAATCTGAGCATCGCCCAGGACTGGGGCACCAAACCAGCAGGATGGGGAACAAGAGGACTTGCCTCAATCATTGATTTTGCAGCGACACTGGGAATTTTCATTATTTTCGTGATCGCACAGCTAGTTTTGTCAGATTTTCAGATCGATGAAATACGATGGCACACAATGGAAATCCCCTTCGATTTTCTCTTTGTAGGGATTCCAATAGTTGGATTTATGTTAGGTTACTTTATTGTTCTTGAAAAAACATATTCGACGACAATTGGTAAACGACTTTTAGGTCTTATAGTTGTTGATGAATCTGGCATAAACATTACTTGGACCCAGTCTCTAATTAGAAATTTCACTAAAGTACCCTTCTTAACCTCCTTTCTGCCTTTTGATATTCTATTTGGGGTATTATCGGAAAAAACACGAGGTAGGAAACAAAGAGTCTTAGATTTTGTAGCAGGTACAAAAGTAATTCAACAACAGTGATCAGACAACAAAAGGTGTTTCTATGGGATTAAAAGCTAACATTAAAACAGCTAAAAGAGCAATTACTCGACGAAAGACCAAGAATATTAGCGCTATCCTTGCAATAACTCTTGGTGTCACACTTATGGTTGGTATTCAGATTACTACTGACACACTTAAGAATACTTTCTTGACAAGCCTATTAATGAGGCAAGGAGAAGTCGATATTCGTATTACGGACGCAACGGGAGGATTTATGACCGCTGCAGATGAGGTGAACATCTCTGAGCTCCTATCTGATGCTGGAATTACACCTGAGGGAATTATGCCTGAATTAACTACCAGTCGTCCATCATTAGTAGGTTCACAGTACGACCAATATACGGAAATAGCTGGTGTGTCAACTAATTATGACAAGGCCTTTGGAATATTTGAGGATTGGATTGATTTCAATAAAGAAATGGATATTACAGATTTATTAGCAGAAAATGATAGTGTTTTATTATCAAGCAAGCTAGCTGAGGATTTAGGATTAGATAAAAGTGTTGATTTACCTCTGACCTTACAGACCGAATTTAATAACGTAACAATCACAGAAGCAAAAAATGAAACTACAGGTGAGACGATATACGATGTTATTACATTACCATCAAATATTTCTGCCTTTATACCAATATTAAATATTACTTTTAGGAAACCTGTTCT
>CAZALJ010000180.1:0-5027 GCA_964485715.1 uncultured archaeon | reverse complement strand
GTTTTCATAATTAGTATCTAGTGCTAATTCATTTAACACTCCAATGGGATATTTCAACGATTTATCATAATCGTACTGAGGAGAATTGATACGTACACTCCACCACGCTACTAGTCCACCATTTTTGTATATTAAGGTCGAATTTTCTGGAGAATATTTCCCCGATTCAAAGCCTGAAGCCAGTTCCTCTTTAGATAGATCACGACCACCAATCCCCTCCTTAGAGTATCTAAAATTTATAAGTTCCTCAATTTTATCCCTATCAAATGGTTTAAATTCAAAACCTGTAATTCTGTAATTCAGTTGATCAGTTTGAATAACTAGACGCCTATTTTCATAAATTGATTTAATTGGAGCGATTTTTTGATTTTTGAGAAAAGCGTGAACTAATTCATATTTATCATTATAAGTTGAGTAGATCCTTTTCGCCTCCTTTTTTCTTGCCAAATCATAATTTGCTCTAAAAAGAAAGTTAAGTGTTTCTTCTGAGCGATGTTTCTTAAGAATTAACGGATAATGAAGATTGTACGATCCTAATCTACCATAGCACTCTGAGTAACCAACAATTCCATTTTCCGAGTGTTCTAGAAATTTTGTGTTTTCAGGACCAAATTCATATCTACTTCTAGGAGTTCCATATAAAGGGTTTATTATTCTAATCTCCTCTGGCTTAGTTGGAGGGATAATAGGATCAATCTCAGGCATCACTTTATTGAAAATTGCAGCCTGTGCTTTTTCGTCATCCTCATGGGAATTTCGAATCGTATATTTTTCAATTGACATTCATTTCTTCTCCTAATTCTTTCTAACTTTACAGATTAGTCTCATTTCAAACAGGATCATTATTTATTAATTTAGATCAGCAAAATAATCATATCTCTTCTTCACTCAAAGATATACCCGATTTCCCTTTCACCAGTGGATTTAAACCCAATCTCTTCCCCTAAATCTATAAATTCACTTGTAGATACAACAAACAAACGAAATTCAGTGATATTATTTTTCTTCAGATAATTATAGGCAGATTTAAACATTGCTTTCTCTAAACCAAGGCGATCCTCGTGATCGAGTCTTCGAATATATCCACCAGGAACCGCAATTGGATGTTTTGCTGCTCGTCTTGATTGTGCTTCATTGATAGGTGTGTGAATTGATACGCTTGTCCACCCAAGGAGTTTATTGTTTTGGTATACAAAATAAGTTTTCTCTGGCGAATATCTCCCCGATTTTAAACCTCTTGATAGACTTTCAACAGATACCCCGTTACCTACAATATCATTATTGTTAGAATGTCGGAATTCGACTAATTTCTCAATATCATCCTTTGTAAATGGTTTCAAGTTGTATCCAGGGGTTTTAAAATTAAGATGATCTACTGGAATAGCAAATTGTATTGCAGTCTGCGTTCTTTTGATTTTCGCAATATTTTGTTTTTGAAAATAAGAATGTACCTGTTCATATTTCTCCAAATAACTATGTGTGGCTATGTCCATACCTGAGTACTTGTTTCTAGCAAAGGTATAGATAGCTTCAAATAGCATATTAAGGTTATCTTCGGATCTGTATTCCTTTAATATCAAAGGGTAATCTAAATAATTAGTATCTACAAATCCACGGCATTCACCATAACCAGTAATCTCACCATTTGAGTGAGTAAGGAATTTTATATGTCCAGGAGTAAATATAGGCACATTTTTATGAATTGTTTTGATATCTTCTGCTTTAAGTAGAGTAATTTCAGGTTCTATTTCTCTCATTACTTGGTTGAAGATAAATGCTTGGCTATTTTCGTCACCTTCGGAAAAATCTCGAATAGAAAACTCGGAATGCCCCATAATATATTCTCCTAATTATGATATTACATTTATTATAGTATTTGACGTTTCAATTAGTTCTTGAAGCGTTTATAAATAAGTTTCAAGTTAGAGTTGAAACGTAAAATCTGATATATAGTTTTCGAATCTGGCGAAAAATGAAATATTTTGTACTGCTAATAAATTCCACAATTGTTAAAGAAAAATAATACCAATGAGTGATCATAAAATGGCTGAAGATCGTCAAATCTTATTCGATCATTGGGATAAGATATCCTCCTATGAATATGTAGATGTCCCCAAAGATAAATATTATTCTCATCCTGTGAAAAGTGAAATAGTTAGAATTCTCAGAGAAGGGATTGAAGAAGAATCACCAAATGGAAAATCTAAGGTACGACATGCTCTCAATGTAATCGAAATTAGAGATATCCTAGAGAGGAGAAAAAATATTGTTATGAGCCCAACGAATCTTTATTTTCACTTAGATGTTCTCCAAGAAATGGGATTAATCAAGATTGTTGCAACGTTACAGAAAGGGCCTCATGGACGTAATAAAGTGAAGTACTTCGGACGAGTAGCACGAAATCTCTTCGTTTCAAGTGAAGCAGTGAGTCTTTCAAAATATTCTGAACAATTTGTTGAATTTCAAAAACTCGCAAACATTCTGCAATTATCACTTCCTAAAAATTACTCTAATTTGCCACAAATACTATTAAAAACTAAACAACAGTTCTACAAAGTTCTGGGTAACTGGTTAGTAGACCATGAAGAATTGATTGAAAGGGAAAAGCTGGATCTGGGGATATTATACGAATTTCTCAAAATGATTAATGGAATCAACCCCAAATATACTGATCTGTTTAATGAAGTTTTTTCTCTGCTTAAACAAGAAATTTCAGGATTGTAACTGCTCAATCTTTTCAGTTTTTCATTTCTGGGGTTGAAACGGAAAATATCATAATATATTCAATACTCCGCTTTCCCTGGACCCCCTCAAGAAAAGCTATCAAAAGAATGGATATTGAGTAACCAGTGGACAACAATTTTTATTCTCTCCCGACAATCATGAAACATCAATCACGAGGCTGAGATTTTGAAATCCGAATCATATCTGAAGACCCCAATACGATATGAAAAAGAAGAAATATCATATTTTATTCCAAAGGGATCTAACTGCCGATATTTGCAATTACCCAAAGCTAATCCTATAAGGAATTTAGACAAAATACTAGCAAAAGCTTTAGACTCTCCGTTAAATTCCTTATCACTCGAAAAAATGATAGCAAATCATTATCAATCAGGACAAACCGTTGCCATTTTAGTCGATGATACTACTAGACCAAATATTCATACACGAGCATTATTACCACTATTGTCGAAAAAAATAGGTAAATATGGCGTCGATGAAAGTGATATTAGAATAGTGATTGCAACAGGAACCCATGCTCCTCCAACTCCTGAACAAATAAAAGAGAAAATTCTGGGAGAACTATATGAATTATGGGAAAATCGTATTTGGGTTCACGATTGTGATGACATAAAGAATCATGAGAATCTCGGTTTTTCCACCCAAAATACTCCCATAATGATAGACAAAAGAGTGCTTTCCAGTAGTTTAATAATTCCATTAAGTGATTCAGAATATCACTATTTTGCAGGAGTAGCTGGTTCCGTTAAGCTGTTTGTTCCTGGAGTCAGTGCAAGGAAAACTGTGAGAGTAAATCATTCGCGTATTTTTGATTTAAAGACGGGATTTAAACTAGAATGTCGTATGGGAAATATTGAGAATAACGTTTCCATACAAGATATTAGAGAGATAGTAAAAATTCTCATGGAGAAGTACAATCAGAAAATTTTTGTAGTTGATACAATAATGCAACAAGGGAAATTTATCGATATTGTTGCTGGGAACCCCATTGCAGTCCATGATAATGCTCTGAATGCTCTCTCACGCGTTAGAGATGTTCTAATCCCAGAAAAAGCTGATTTGGTTATTGTTGCAAAACCTTCAGTTAACTTCTATCAAGCAGGGAAAGGTCTCAACGCAGCAAGTCATGCTGTCAAACAAGGGGGACAGATTGTACTATTAGCTGGATGTCGAGAGGGGTTTGGTCCAGATGACTATCTTGAGACGATGAATCAAGTAAAGAGTCTGCCTTATTTTGAAGCCTTGCAATGGGTTATTAAGAATAAATGTACCGAAACTACATTCGAAATAGGCATCCAAAATACTGTAGATTTATTTAGGATTCTACAACTAACAGAGGGGCATCTTTTTATCTATTCAGAATTAAATCCTCAGATATTGAAAGAAACATTTAGATACAATTCTTTAGATACAAAAAAAGCCTCGAAAGAAGCTTTACGCTTATTCGTAAAGGAATTTCTTGACAAGCATCCAAATGGATTGATTCACGTGTTTGAGGATTACAATATCTTAGCAATCCCTAATAAAAAAACAACCTAAGGATTAAAACAATTTAGCGGGAAAAAGAGCTATCCTAGAAAAATAACAAATCCATTTTATATAAATGAATTGAGTAGAGTTGAGTTCATTGGCAGAAAAGCACCCTTTTATTCCATATCACCTTCAAACTTATTCTGAAGATGAAATGATCAACAGATCCCGAAACATGTATAATCTTGCTAATTCTCGCCGATCAGTGCGAGATTTTTCAGACAAACCTATTCCTCGAGAAATTATTGAAAATATTATTAGAGCTGCTGGTACTGCTCCATCAGGGGCTAATAAACAACCCTGGACGTTTGTGATTGTAAGTGACCCTGATCTTAAACATAAGATTCGAATGGCTGCAGAATCAGAAGAAAAAGAATTCTATGAACATAAAATTTCAGATGAATGGCGTGAAGATTTAGCTCCATTAGGTACTACTTGGAAAAAAGCATTTCTAGAGAGAGCACCCTATTTAATAGTAGTTTTTCAACAAAAATATCGTTTGGATAAGGTCAATAAAAAACGAAAAAATTACTACGTGATAAAAAGTGTCGGAATTGCAGTTGGAATACTTATCATGGCCATTCACAATGCAGGCTTGGCAAGCCTAACACACACACCTATCAGCATGAATTTTTTACGAGATCTCTTAGGACGGCCTAAAAACGAGAAAGCGTTTGTAATAATGCCTGTAGGATATCCAAAAGAAGAACTAACAGTCCCTGATATAAAAAGAAAAACACTCTCGGAAATTA
>CAZALJ010000179.1:0-5028 GCA_964485715.1 uncultured archaeon | reverse complement strand
ACTCAAACCTAAATATGTAAAATAATCTTAACCATCTTCGTCTTCTAGTTCTTTTAAGATGCTAGTTGCCTGGGAAATTAAGTCTAATCCATATTTACATTTCCAGCTTGAAAGCTTAATTTAGCAGTTGTTACAAGAAAACTACCCTCTTCTTTTTTATTTCCTGAGTCTTTGAAGTGTTGGAGAATATTTGTGCGTTCGTTCTGAGCAAACTGTTGTGTTGATGGTGAATTATACAGATCTTCGTAAATTTCAGCCATTTTTGTACAATAAAGATCAAACCCATATTCCCCATAATCCCTCAAATAATTTGATGCAGTGTCTATCAACTTAATGGCAACATCGGGATTCTCCGTTAATAAACCACGTCCTACAGCAAAGAACATGTTAGCAAATTCGAATAAGGCCTCTTCATTCTTAGTCTCAGAAGCATATTGAAATCCTTTCTGACCCCATTCTTGAATGGTTTCGAAGTCCCCCAATGACAAATTGAACCTTGCTGCTTGGAGAGTCATATTTAGTGTGGCTTCAGTATTTCTAATAGCTTGGTAGGCTGCGACTGCCTGTGTATACAACTGATTCACCGCAGGAGAAACTCCTTTCTCCACGTAACCTGGTGTAATATCGTCGGCTATAGTTGAAGCTATGGTTTCGATACTTTTAGTGTCATTTATTCCTTTTGCTGTGTCAATAGCTTGATTCCACATTGTTAAAGCTAGATCTAGACGATGGGGAGCAAAAAGTTTAGCATTTGTTTCATATAGATTAACTGCTTGTGAGTGTAATCCCGCTTCACTAAGGATTGAAAATAATCCTTCAATGAGTGGCCATGCGTCGTCAAAGGCCTCATCAGCAATCTTTGGTTTTATACCTCGATCTAAATGAGCAACTGCTTGCCCCGTAATCTCTTCTAAGACTTCTTTAGATTGTTTCAGTCGTTCTAGGGTTTCATAGGTCTGTTTATAATATGCAATGGCATGAGAGAAATCCTCTGCTGAAACAAACTTCTTATACACTTTCCAAAAGAAAGAAATGCACTCTTGGATTTGATTCAGATTTTCATGAAAAGCTAGATTTTGAATTGCGAGTTCATACATTTGAGTAAGCTGTGTGTCTGTATAGGCTTCCAAAATATGAGCATTTGTCCATGTAATAATCTCGGATAATTTTGAATGATTGGGATCTTGAACATGGAATCCGTAAAACGTTTTGGAAAGAAAATTTTTCATTTCAGTAAAAAAATCCTTTTCATCTGCTTTTTCTGCAAGGTTCTGTGTAAAAATGAAAAGAAATTCATTGAATTTATCCACCTTTCCAACCATTTCGGTTAAAAGCTCGAGTTTCTTTACCAGGAACAGCTTTGTAGATAAATTAGGATTTGTTAGAGTGCGTTCTTGAAGATAATTTAGATTATGCTCGATTACTTCTTCCAAAGCTTCATGAGCTTGTTCGACCGCAAATTTTGTCGATTTAGTAATAAATTCAAGTGACTTCTCCATATCTGTCTCTAAAAGAGAAGAACCGACTCTAAAGTATATATCTGCTGCTTCCTTGGGATTATATTTCTTCGTTACATCAAATGCTTTATCTGCAGTGTTGATTCCTAATTCAAACAGTCCAGTATTGAGAGCTTTGAAAGTGGTAGCTTTAAGAAACTCCCCTTGAGCCTGTTCAGAGATGGCAGCAGTTACCAAATCTCCAAGTTGAATGAACTTCTCCCGTGGAGCTATTGATTTGGAATCCAAATTGAATAAGGGGTCTAACTGCTGTGTAATGTAGTTTAGCATATCTTGTAATTTTGCTGTGTTTTTAGCTGAAAAAAAGGCATCATAAGCTCGTTCTAGAAATTCTAGCTCAATATTTTGTTTTCCTTGCTGGCCAGCTGCTTGTGCAAATGAAAATGCTGAATTACCTGCGTTTTCGACTTCTTCCATGAACATTTGAATAGCGATAATGGTTCCGAGATGAATTGCTGCATTATCAAATTTACCGATTGTAAGTAAATTATCAGATTTTGATTTTAAAAAATCAATAACTGTACGAGTCTTAGGTTTTCCTTGATCAGATAAATCCCACCAGGTTTGAGCACAATATTCAAAGTAGGGGAGTGAACGTTTCGCTAATTTTTTCGTGTACATGTCTTGTGCATATTGGAAGAGAAAATCAAGAAGTTGGTCTGGAATGTCAATATTGTTAATACCTTTACATAAGTCCATGGTCTTTAGCAGATATTGTACGCCTTGATTGTTTGGAAATTCGATAGGCCCTTTTTTTACCATAAGCATACGTGAATTAAGGACATTATTACAAATCTCCTTCCCCTTCATCTCTAGATAGCCTAAAATTGACTGTTGAATTTGATCCTCCTCATACTTTAAAGCTGTGTCAAAAGTAGTTTCTACAAGTGGAAAAAAGCGTTCATTTTGTTTAAATTCATCATATATCAATGCTAGTTGCCATAAATAAGGAGCAATTTCAGTATACTTGCCAGCATTTTCAAATCCAGCTTTGGTTGTCTTCATTAATACGTCTGCAATTTCAAACTTCTTATTTCGAGCAACATTAAGACTTTTTTCAGAAAATAATTCTGCAATTTTAAGGGAAAGAACTTCTTTGGAATAAGGAACGATATCCTCCGCTTGGGAACCGTAATAATCCATTAAACTTGTAGTATCTTCGATACCTTCTACATGACGACCAATATCGATTAGCCTACTTATTTTATCAAGCTTAACAGCAAATATCTTCTCAAGGGCTTGTGTGTCCAATCGAATCTGTTGAAAAGCTTCCACAGCATTATCAAATAGATCCAACCCTCTTTGCCATTTTTCCTCCTTACCTAAACGATGAGTAGTGGTTAAGAATTTCTGACCTGACGAAAAATAAGCATCCCCTGTTTGTTGGGATGTATCATAAGCTGCCTCCATATTCCCAATTAGCTGATATAAAGTAGAAGTCCAATCTAAAACTGTAATCAGTTCCTCTGGGGATTGTTCAGACAATCGATCTCGCTCTCGACCTGAAATCTCTAAGAATGTTGGTATTAATTCCTTGATCTTATTTTCTTGATCTTCTTCTATTAACATATCATAATAGCTCTTCCCCAAATCATACATCAAGTCTGTTCTACCAGATTTTCTCGAAGTAAAAAATGCTTTATTATAGAGTTTGAGATCATTTGTTATTTCAGCTGCCTTGAAGTAATTTCGCGCAGCTTTATCAAAATTACCAGCATCTTCATTTGTTTTAGCTTTTGTCAGCTCTTTTTGCACTTCTGACATATGTCAATGTCACCCACAATAGGATTAACTCCCTCAGAGATTAAATATTAATTAAAGGAGCTAATTTTCACATTGCTATGACAGCTATTTAGCTATTTTTTATTATTTACTAATATCGAAAAAGTACTTAAAAAGGAGACATGTCTAGTTCAAGAGCAAAAAAAGAGTAAATCTTTTTAGATTAATGATTCCGATGTGTATTTGTGGTAACAAAAAATCAAAAAATTAGATTTCAGGTTCCCTCAAGTAGAAATCACTATTGTGAGATGCGAAGGACAAAAGAGGGCTATCGCTTAACTTTTTTCAATGTTGGAAGGAAACTAAAGACTATTGAATTCACAGAATCTCAACTTGATCGTGAATATCTCCGAAAACTTTCTGTGAATGTAGGAATTGAATTCTATGCATTAACTGGTCCTTATGACTGCAGTGACGAAATTCTTCGCCAATGGCATAAGCATTTCAAGAGAAAAGGTTTTTTACAGAGACTTTTTGGGAAATAATAGTATTTTATACTCTTTTATTCAGATACATTGCTGATGAAAGAAATAGATTAAAGATGAAAATGTTTGTTGAGGATCATGGAAAAGGATCCATGACAACTTTCACAGCTCGTTTTTCATCTATTTCGATCATTCCTTTCTCCCAATCTGCCATATTTACACGATGTGTTAGTAATTTCTTCAATTGATTTTGAAATTCTTTAGATTTTAAAATACCTCGCATTACCTGCCATGTTTGAAACATACGACGTCCAGCAATTCCATAGGTACTAGCACCTTTGCTTATCATCAGTGTATTGATATCAAATTCAATTGGGCCAGGGAAGAAGCCTAATAATGAAACTCGTCCCCCATAAGTTAATGCTTCTAATCCTTGACGAAGGGCATGAACATTACCAGACATCTCAAGAAGAACATCTACTCCGTTTCCATCAGTTGCATCTCTGATAATTTTGGGGATTTTATCTCCTTCTTCACGAGCATTTAAAACTAAGTCCGCACCAATTTTCTCAGCCATTTCTAGGCGAAGCATATTCCTCCCGCCACCAGTAGCAAAGACTTGTGATGCTCCAAGCATTTTCACAACTGGAATAGCCATAAGACCAATAGGACCGCAACCAGTAATGAGAACGTTTTTTCCAACCACACTATCATCCTCAACATTACCTTTGGGGAGAATTGAGTGGACTGCATTACCTAAAGGATCTTGAACTGAGGCTAACGCTGGATCAAGATCTGGACTGTTCTTCCAAGCATTTAACTCGGGAATGACAGCAAATTCAGAGAAAATACCATCTTTATCTACACCAAAAATCCGTGTATTGCGACAAATATGCATCCTATCACTGCGACATTGATAGCACGTACCACATGCTTCATGACATTCCAAGCTTATCTTATCGCCAATCTGGATATTTCTCACATCAGAACCAATTTCCACGACTGTGCCGCCCACTTCATGTCCTGCAACAAAGGGGATTGCTGGTGGCAAACGTTTTTGGGCCCATGCGTCGTACACCCACATATGATGATCGGTACCACATATGGAAGCAACATCTATTTTGAATTTAACCTGATTAGCATGAGCTATCTCTGGTTCAGAAATTTCTTTAATTTCAAATCCTTTTTCCTTTTTTGTTTTCATTATTGCCTGCATCATTTACACCTGGTGATTTCGATTGCAATAAGGGTCTTTCTGGTGTGTTATCAAGATTATAAACAGAATATAGCAAAGAACTTGGTGC
>CAZALJ010000178.1:0-5029 GCA_964485715.1 uncultured archaeon | reverse complement strand
TTTGAAGTTTCAAAGACTGAATTTGATTCCGAACTTAGTATCACTGATCCTTCTAAGATTCAAGAATTCTTAGATCGCGAGGCAGGTATGCTCCAAAAGATGGTGGATAAAATCGTGGAATCTGGTGCAAATGTTGTTATTGCCCAGAAGGGCATTGATGATATCGCTCAACATCTTCTAGCCAAACAAAACATCATGGCTATCCGTCGTGTAAAAAAATCAGATATGGAAAAACTAGGAAAGGCCACAGGAGCTAAAATTGTAAGTAATATCTCGGATCTTTCAGTAGGCGATCTTGGAATAGCAGGAAAGGTATATGAAACCAAGGTCGGAGATGATGATATGGTATTCGTGGAAGACTGTCCAATGGCAAAATCTGTTACGATTCTGATTCGTGGTGGTACAGAGCTCGTAGTTGATGAAGCTGAACGGTCTATTCATGATGCAATCTGTGTTATTCGTAATGTACTAGAGGACAAAAAGATTGTTTACGGCGGTGGCGCTCCAGAAGCTTATGTTAGCCGAAAGCTTCACAAATTTTCCGAATCACTTGTTGGACGTGAACAACTTGCTGTTCAAGCTTTTGCGAATGCTCTGGAAGTCGTTCCCCGTACTCTTGCTGAAAATGCTGGATTGGATCCAATTGATATCATTGTAGCTCTTCGATCCGAACACGAAAGCGGGAATAACAAAGCTGGTATCGATGTTTTTCAGGGTAAAATTCGTAATATGGAAGATATCATCGAGCCTCTCCGTGTGAAGACTCATGCAATTACTGCGGCAAGCGAAAATGCCCAGATGATTTTACGTATTGATGATATCATTGCAGCGAAGGCATCTGAAGGTCCTGGTGGACCTCCGGGTGGTCCTGGTGGCGACATGGGCGGCGAAGATTTCGATTAACGTTTCCCCCCTCTTTTTTTTCTTTCTTTTTTATCAATAAATGTCCATTTGCCTATTTTCTTGGAATTTTCATTATTCTACTTTCGTTCTTGTTGCTTATTTCCGTTTAACAAAAATATAATACAACCCGAGGCGAAAAAACTCATATATCTCAATTAAAACCTTCCCATCCTGTTCAGTTGAGCATTTTCTGCGCACATCGTTTTTTTACTGGAGTAATTGGGCTGGTTACCTTTTGCCAAGTGACAATATGGATCAAAGAATTCTAATTGGGCCTAAAATGCTCACTAGATTCGAGTATGCCCGCATTTTGGGAGCACGTGCGCTCCAGATTTCCATGGGGGCTCCTGTTTTAGTTGAATCAGAAGACCCCTCCACATTGGAGATCCCTGAAAATGCTGAAAAAGAACAAGGTGACCCTCTTTTAATTTCTGAACGTGAAATCAAACAAGCCCTTCTTCCTATCTTAGTCAGAAGAACTCTCCCAGATGGTAGATGGCAAGACATTCCTCTACCATATCTTTTAAAAGAACGTGGGAGAAAACGGAAATAATTTCTTCCTAAATAGTACAATTTTTAAGAATCCTATCTGCACACACGAGTGTGAACACTTTCAATAGATGGATAACACAAAAATCCATTTCAACAGAAGAATGCATGATTAATTCTTCCTAAAAATAAAAGCTTTTTATTAAGAGTGAACCTTTGCAAAAATGGAGGCTATCGAAATTTCTAAGCAGGACGACCACAAAGCGCGATATAAGGCATTAGGGAAAAAACTAAAGAAAATCCAAGATGATACATCAGAAGAAGTTCAAAAACAGTTGGAAAAGGGAATTGAATCTATTTCTTCTCCAACTTATCTTCCTGACGACTTGGCAACCTATCTTCTTAGTTTAAAACGAGAGATTAACTTGTCAGTTTCCGTACTTCCTTCTTCTCTCTTCAAACGACCAACACTTATTGGACGAGAAGAATTCTTCCATCGTCTTGCGTCAGAATTAATTTCTTTTGGAATTGCTTATCAACGAGTCTATCTTCTACCCATCAGATTAAGTAAGCTTACAACGCTCTTCCATAAACACAGACCCTGGTGGCAATGTGATATTAAAGACATCGAAAAAGCACTGGATATTCTGAATCAAAATGAAATCATTCAAAAAACGCCTGATGGGTTTTTATTTGAACCTTTGACAATGTCCACAAATGTTCAGGATTTTTTAGCCTTCATTTCTAAAGGAATTAATGAGTTTGGAGAAATTTCCCTGTCTTCAATTCAAAAACTGGTTCCTTGGGGTAATACAAAGATTAAGACTATGATAGAGTTATTAAGCTCCAACCAAATATGTATTTTGGACCAAAACAAAAAATTACTATTTTTTCCTGAACTCAGAAAAGGCAAGTGAAGATATGACTAGGTTTCCTTCACCAAAAGTAGGAAATTTTTTTGATCACCGATTAATTGTTTCTTGGAATATCATGCAACCTCCGCATCTTCCATCCCTAAAAAATCTCTTGATCCAGATTTCAGGTGTCCCACCATTAAATTTTGAACCTCTCCAGGATCCCAAACTAGAAATCCCAGAATTGAATAGCAATGACATTATTGTTAATTGGGTAATCCAAAAACCATCAGTAAGAACAAAAGTCACCCTTTCCATCCAAAGCGGGAATATTTCTGAAGAACATTCTCTTATCATCGATCCAGAGAGATACACTGAAATGGAATGAATATAGAAGAAGACTTCCTGCAAAGTGTTAAAAAATTAAATAATGATCCTCCCAATAAGAGTTATTACCCTTCTACGTTCTCTAGAAAGAATATCGCAAAGGAAACTGAACAACATGGGAAAGGTTCGAACATCTGCAGTTAAAATCATCTCTCGTCAGATCATTAAAGAATATGGAGAACATTTATCGCCTGATTCCTTTGATCATAATAAAGATATTGTATCAAAAGTCGCTATTATTCATTCTAAGCGTTTTAGAAATAAGATAGCTGGGTATGTGACTCATCAGATGAAACTCCAGAAATTAAAAGAGCTAGAATATGAGGATTAACCCAACTTTTTTTGCTGGTCTTTTTCCTAACAACATTTATGTTTTTTAATAGTTGGTTAGTCATAATATCTTAGAAAAATTTTAACAACTCCTTTATTAAGCTCAGATTTGGATTATGACCACTATCAAATCTGGTATTCCAGGGTTAGATGCTCTTTTTGGCCCGAAAGAATTCCCTAAAGGCCGTCAAGTCCTTGTTACTGGCCCCCCTGGCTCAGGGAAGACCGTTTTTGGCTTACAGTTCCTGATAAATGGCGCTCTTCATTCTGATGAACCAGGTGTGTTTGTAAGTTTCGATGATTTACCTCGTCACATACGTACTGATATGATCTCATTTGGGTGGAATATCCGCCAACTCGAAGAAGAGTTTAATCCACCCTTAATAACTTTAGTTGATGGCTTTTCAGCACGAGTAGGGCTAACTACGGATGAAAAATATACAATCCGTGCCAATGTTGATAGTTTACTTTTGGTTTTAACCGAGATATTAGAGGAAACAGGTGCTACTCGGGTTTGTATTGATTCTTTATCCACTCTATCAACAATTATTAAAGACCCTGCTCAAGTCCGAAAAGAAATTTTAACTATGGGAGCTATTTTAGGAGAACAAGGATGTACCACGCTATTAACCGCTGAAACTTTAGAAATGGGTGTTGAAGAATACTCATCTCAAGGACTTATTCGATTGAGTTATGACGAACTTTCAACCGGAGAATTTCGTCGGGCTATCCTCGTCCAAAAGATGCGTGGATTTGACCATGAATTCTCTTGGAAGGAATTCCGTATCACAGCAGATGGAATTAATATTTTTCCAGACCGAACAGTCGGGCGTGGGCACTTCAAATGACCGTGGAGCTCCCCCCAGGGGTATTAGTGCAAGTTAAACAAATTAAGGAACGTTGTGGTAAATGTAACCAACCGTTTACAATGGAGACTTATCTTGACCCACTAACAGAACAACGTTCTTATCGTATTCTATGTAAAACCTGCAATTACACTGTTCCTACTGGTGAAAATCAATGAATCTGATTTCTCCAGGAGAAAAACGATTTAAATGCCAGCAAAGTGGTCATTGTTGTTGTGATCCCAACATCATTGTAACCTTAACATATCACGATCTCTTTCGATTATTTTGTGCCTTGGACGATGACTTTAGGTTACTACAACAAAGGATTTCCTTTTACACGTTAACTGAATCACATCTCCCCATTCTCCAAAAACAAATGGTATTAGAGTCAATTCAAACAAGCAAAGGAAATATAATACCTGGACTAAGAAAATTAGAGGAAATTTGTGTTTTTTATCATCATCCAAATTGTGTAATTTATCCAAATAGACCCTTATCATGTCAAACCTATCCTATTGCCTTTGTGAAAGAGGATGAACAGATTATTTGCACTTGGGTGAAAAATTCTCGAGAAACATGTCCAGGAATAGGAAAAGGTTCGTTACTGCCTCAAACTTATATTGAGAAGCTAGGAAGGCGATTTTTCGAAGAGATTGAGAAGCATAATCATATAGTGAAAGAATTTAATATTGAAGCATCGAGGGGGCAGCCCCTTACAGCTAGAGAAGCTTTATGGGTTTTAGTAATATATGGAGAAAAAGAACATAAGCAAGAACAAAAATAAATTTCCTTCTTGTTTCAAAGTCATCAGGTCAGAAATATGTTTCTTTTTTTCCTTTGTACTCTTCCCCTTGCAATTCATCCATTGATAAGTGGCTTCTTTGTGATTTTTTTCAAGAAAATTTTTGTGATATTTTATGAGTGCGAAGATAAAATTAATAATCTGGTTCAATAGAAAACCTTTGTAAAACCAGAAAGAGGATTTTATCCAATACCCGATATATTGAGCTGAGATTGTAAATGAAAACTTTAGCAGATGTTACAAGATGGGGAATAGAATCCAAGCCATCTCATGTTAAATTCACTGATTCACTCAGAAAATTTATTCTTGATCAGTTAGGGATGGATTTACAAACAAAAGAGAAAGAATATCCGCAAAAACGTTCTTTAGATGATTTAAGTATCAAAACTCAGCAAAAAAATAAAAAAAAAAAAAAA
>CAZALJ010000177.1:0-5041 GCA_964485715.1 uncultured archaeon | reverse complement strand
ACTATAGTTACCATGAGGAGGAAACTTAGCAGCTGAAACAAAAACCGATTTGCAAATGGTTCTAAGGAAGGCAGAAGAAACGGCCCAATAATCTGGATTGGAAATTCTACCTGAATGAGAGTAGTAATGAGCAATAGTAACCCTGCTTCAACAGTCCAATGCAAGGGGTTTTTCTGAATAAAGTCTGCTAAGGGGGGACGTAAAAAGAGCTTGCGGATTGGTGATTGGGTGATGATGCTATGTAGATCGTCTTCTTGGATTTTATCCATGTATTCAACGACTTTTAATCCTGTAGAAGTCAATTCATATTCTTTAGTGGATCGTTGATGGAGGATTCCTTGCTCCCGGAGTTTTTCAAGATGGTGATAAATCCCTCCAGGACTCAATCCAAGAATTTCTTTCAGATCAGAATAGGTAACATAAATGCCTTGTGATAAGATTCGAATAATTTGTCGTCGGATTGGATGTGATAAGAGGTCAAAGAATTCGTGTTCATCTAGTTTTGACATTGATTATCTAATTCCCATTCTTCACTTTCGTTTTTTTTGTTATTGTCTTTTCTTTTAATCCTATCTATTTTCAGTTCAATAAAATTATGAATAGAGCGTTTATTTCTTGTTGTTTCAATTGGTAATTAGTGAAACATGTTTATCTTGGAGTAGTTACCCTGTCTTTTGTAACCGAGGGTTTCTTTTCTTGATTTCCATTGATGTGAATGGAAAAAAATAAGTGAGAAGAAGGATATGTTCCTCCGCGAAAATCTATTTCTTACTTCTTCTAGTCACTTCAAGCTCAAACATCAATTACCCATCATCAGTTGGGGGGGAAGGAAGATCTGTACTCACACTTGTGCTACGTTTGGGCCACCTTCCAGTTTTTCTTAGGAATAGATAGACTACTGAAGCTCCTCCTGCACCAAGACTCAAGAAAACAATGGTAATGGTCAATAGAGGATCCATTGATGGTGCTGATGGAGTTACTTTAGCATTTTCAAAGTTTATCGTATAAGTGTCTGTCTCAGAAGTTAAACCTGAATTATCAGCAGCAACTATCTTAAAAGTCAGATTACCACTCTCAGATGGGACGAGAACATCAACATAATAATACCCTGTTGCTAAATCAAGTGACATCTCGGTAATATTCCAATCATCTTCGTTAGAAAATCTAAAATGGATTTTCATACTTTCAATTGTTCCATCATCCGTCACATTAGCTCTTATTCGAACAAGCTGAGTTCCTTGCATGTCAAGAGGTGAGGGAAACGGAGTATCTTGGACAAGGATAATTGGAGTAAAGCCATTTATGAAATCGATGGTATAGAGGGCAGATTCAGAAGATAGACCTGAGAGATCAAAAGCACGGATTCGGTACAGCAAGATTCCTTCGCCAGTGGAAATGGGAACATCAAAAATGAAAAGTCCTGTCGTTGAGTCATAAGATAGGGGATTAACAATCCAATCTGCACTCTCTGAAAATTTATAATAAATATCCGCACCAACCACACCACCTTCGATATTTATTTTGGCTACTCTTGGATGCAAACTGTCGAGAATAATTGTTTTAATCCCAGAACTGCTTTCACGACCTATTTGACCATTAACATAATCAGACGCATTAACCATGATATGCAGATTAGTTTCCACATTGAGTATATTGCTGGCTGGAATGGTGCCGTTATAGAAAGCTATGTATGGGGGCGGAAAAGGATAATCATAGAAATGAATTAAGTTCACTGAATTCCAATCAATTTCACCCTCTAGTCTATAATAAGCGATCACAATACTGTGATTAATATCATCCAAACCATCTGGATCTGAGACAGTTACGTTCAGAATATAATCCTGATTTCCTTTGATGGCTATCGGGACATCATGGAGAATGACTTCGGGTGCCGTCTTCTCCAGAGACCTTGTCCCCATTTCTCTTAGAACGTGGAGATAATAAGTAAGACTAAAGATTTGAAAAATAACTGTTATGATAATCCCAAAAAAGGGAGTTACCGTCTCGAATGTAGTTAAAACTGGAAGGAAACTCAAAATCACTACAATAAAGACAACTATGGTTTGTGGAAATAAAATATGTGCTGTTAAGGTGATTTTATTGATAGATCTTTTGCTAGTAATTAAGAAATAAGCAAAAATAATTATCAAGTTCATGAAAGTGAATGTAAAACTAAATATGATGGGTAAAATTGTATTATCAAAAGAAATAATAAAAAAACCAATTAAACCAAATTGATGGGAGAAGCCTAGCCATAATAAACCACAACAGATGAAGAAAAGTTGGATAGAGATACTAAACAAGGGAAAAGAATCAATGACGTTTGAAAACAAGTTGTAATAACCAAACTAGTGTCCTAGTTGACTTTCTTCGATTGGAGAGAAGCTTTTTTTCAAAAATTCTATAGCTTGAATCCCTTTTGGAGTGATTTCATAGATTTTTCCCTCTGATTGTACAACGAGTTCTGCTTCTTCCAGAAGACGAATATGATGGTAAAAAACACCAGTTGTTAGTTTTAATGTTCGAGTAAGTTCGGAATATCCAGCCCAACCGTGTTTGAAAAGCTCTAAGAGGATTTTCCGTCTAATGTCATGATTTAGTGCTTTAAGTATACGGTCGTCTAGTTCTAATGATTCCGACTGCTCCACTAAGTATCACACTTAATTCAATTTTTATATAGTGAGACATAGGAATGCATTTTAAATATGTGGAGATTATGTCACTCAAAAGAAAAAAATAAGGTGTTTTTTTAAAAAAACACCTATCTATTCAGGCGGTTCTCCAGTTTCGGATAATTCCATGGTTTCTATTGATTCGACTGCACTAGTAGAAATTCGTTTTCGGATTAGATAAACCGCACCAGCTCCACCAACGCCTAGGACTAATAATATGCCACCGATGATTATTATTGGTCCTATATCAATCCCTTTTGAAACTCCTGGTCGACCATTGAAGAATTCAATGGTATCAATTGGTGTTTCCGAGGCTAAACCAGAAAAATCAAATGCTCGGACTTTGTAAATCAACGTTCCATTAGCTGTAGGAATTGGAATGTCAAAAACATACATATTGGTTTGTGGATCAAAAGACATACTAGCAACGCTCCAGTCTGCGGACTCTGTGAATTTATAATAAATGTCCACACCGAGTACACCGCCAGTATCTGTTACATTAACCTCTATTTGAATTGAATTTCCTCTAGACAAATCTAATGGTGAAACAATAGTTTGGATATTTATGGTGGGAGGTAGACCATCAGAATAATATTGATATGTAGAAGTATTTTCTGAATTCCATACCTTATCCGTTAAAGTAATGAAGTATAACACATGTGTATCATTCCCTGTTTGAGGTATTGTAACTAAGAAACGATATCCAAGAGGAATGCTGTGATGTTTAAGCTTGATTTCGAACTTGTTTACAAAACCAGAAAACAAGTCAGAATAGTCTTGGATTTCTAAGGTAAAGTTTCTACTGTCAAAATCAGATTGATTGAGCCCTAATGCAAACAAATCGATAGTAAATGTATTGACCATAGGACCAGGTTTGCGGTCAAAGATGAGAAAGCGTCTTTCATCATTTAAAGTAAGCCACATACGCAAATCTGTACTTAGCTCATGTGTGAACTCAACAGTGAGAACAGCGGAATCTACTAGGCCTCCTCGAGCGACCTCCAATGATAGCCTAGAGGTATTGTTGTCCTGTATGAGGAATGGAAGGTCTTCAGCTATGTAAGGCTTTTGGTAATCAATGTAGTCATTATACTTGATAGGAGAAGCAACAATTGTATTCCAAGTAGTTCCAGCATCGATACTGTACCAGACGATGGAATCCTCCAAGCCTGAATAATCGGTGGCATTGAAAAGAATGGTGACATCGGTAATGTTAGAGATATGCGAAGGAGAGAGGAGGAGTGTTTCCAGAAGTGGAGCTGTACCATCCGCATAATAGATGTTGATGGAAGTTGTCCCGGTATTCCCGAAATAATCTGTGGTTTCAAAGAAATATTCTACAAAAGTGGTTTCATTTGTTGCGGGTAGTGTCACAGAAAAATTTACTGGCGATTCCTCTGGCCCTTTTAATGTGGTGTTTATCATTTCTTTCTCTATAGGAGAAGTTCCATTAGGAATTGAATAGTAAATGGAGACAGAACTAATACCAGCAGGGTCTTCGAATTCTGCAGTTATATTCACCTCGGAGGAGATTAATGTAACGTTTTCAACACCAACCACACCACCTTCGATATTTATTTTGGCCACTCTTGGATGCAAACTGTCGAGAATAATTGTCTGAATCCCAGAACTTCCTTCACGACCCCATTCATCGGAAGCATTAACCACAATATTTAGATTAGTTTCCAAATTTTCTAGATTACTACTTAGAATTGTACCATTATAGAAAGCTGTATTAGTTGGGATATGTTCGTATTCCTGATTCAATGTTACCGCAGTCCATTCGTTCATCCCTTCTAGTCTATAATAAGTAATTACACTACTATCGTCTATTGTACCCACTCCATCTAGGTCTGTAACTGATACGTTAAGAATATAATCCTCAGTTCCTTTGATAACTATTGGTACATCGTAAATCGTAATTTCAGGCGCCCAATCCATTAGAAAAGTGTAGGTATTGCTGGTGGCAGAATTGTTTAACATATCGAAAGCAGTGATATTATAGCTCACAAAAGTCGGTTGATTCGCGGCAGGAATGGTACCAAGGTATTCCTCACGATATATATGTAGGTAGTCAAAATCTGGATCCGCCACGGGAGCCCCATTTTGTTTCTTATAGGTGACTGCATAAATTCGGTAACCTGCAACAAGTTTAGTGCTAAAGTAATCAACATCACCTAAGTGGTCTGTCCCATCCTTAGTGCCATTTTCCTGTTCAGGCTTCCACTCGCTTGTCGTGAAATTCTTAGAGTCAACTCGAACATAAACTAGCTTACTTAGAACCTGTGTTTTCACTCTTAAGTTAATCTCTGTAATAGCTTCGCCATTTTTGGCTTCATAAATATAGTCTCCAAATTTCCTTTCGGTCT
>CAZALJ010000176.1:0-5059 GCA_964485715.1 uncultured archaeon | reverse complement strand
CTAAGCCATCTAGCCGAAAACTAAGCCACAGTGGCTTTTTCAGAATGGCTTTTATGTTAAAACGCTCAAAAAGGTTTAGATTTTTAATATTATGTTATCCTTAGAGAACTAATATAAGGGATTTTAAGTATATTTTTATATTTCATGGTTGTTTTCTCTTAATTTCCCTTTAGCTCTGGTGTAAATGAAAATTACCCAAAATATGTCAAAATCACCTCTTTTCAATATCCACCTGACTTTCAAATATTTGAAAGGCGCAAAGAATGCCTCTTGGAATTCATTCCAGATAATATATTCGATGTTCATTTTGCCGCTCGCTAAGTTAGGACCAATACATGATTATATTCATCTTCAGCATGTCTTAAAAATGTTAATCACCAACTGTTGACTAATTTTTGCTTTATTCAAATCTGGAAACATTAATTATTCAAATATTCATATTTATATTTAAAATTCAAACTTAATATCCTTGCTTTACAGGGCTCAATAAAAGGAAAGTAATGCTTATGGAAGATCTAGCTCAAACGGCGATTGAGGCAGCTCTCAAAGAAAATGTAAGTTTTGTCGATATAAGAATCGAAAATACACTTATGACTAATATAGAATTTACCAACGGAATATCAAAAAAATCCTTATCATCACGTTTAAAAGGAGCAGGAATCAGAGCATTCGTTGATGGAGCATGGGCTTTTGCTCAAACATCTGATTTGACACCAAAGGGGATGCGTGAAACCGCAATTTCTACCGCTAGGTTGGCTTTAGCTACTCGTGAGAAAGTTGCAGAGAAATTTGTGATCAATGGCCCTTCTTTTAATGATAAAATAACGATTTCGGTTAATAAACCTTTACAGGACGTTTCAGTTGGAGAAAAAATCGCTTTTACTAAAATGATTGATAACCAAGCTAAAAACTTCGACAGACGAATAATTAACACTCGAACGATCTACTTAGATGTTTGGACAGAACTGTATGTCGCGAATTCGTTGGGAACTAATGTTTGGATTGAAAACTCTCTCCCCCGCATCATGTCATTCACAACTGCAAAAGATGGAATAAATAGAAAACAGGGATACAGGTCTATAGGAGTTAAAGGTGGTTTTGAAGAAATGAAAAGAGAACGAGCACAACATATCGGAGAGGAAGCTGGTCGGTTGGTTATTGATCTACTTTCTTCTGTACCTGCAAAAGGCGGTATTTATGATGTTGTTATTGATCCTGTACTCAATGGAGTAATGGTACACGAAGCTTTTGGTCATGCTTGTGAGGCAGATAATTGGCCTGCTCATACAACAGTCCTTGAAGATAAGATTGGAAAGTCAGTTGGACCAGATTTTCTAAATATAAGTGATGATCCTACACTTCCTAACAAACGAGGTTCTTTCGAATATGACTGGGAAGGGACTAAAACGAAAAAACGATTTCTAGTAAAAAATGGTATATTGTCAGAACTACTCCACAGTCTTGAAACCGCATCACGACTCAACATGGAACCAAATGGTGCAGCCAGAGCTCAGAATTTCAAATTTCCTCCAATACCTCGGATGAGTAACACCTTCATGGAACCAGGGGATTGGGATGTTGACGAGTTGATCGCTGATACAAAAAGTGGTATTCTCTTATGTGCCTTTGACTACGGTTATGTTGAACCAGCAAAAGGTCAATTCAATTTTAAAGCAGATCATGGCTATATTATTGAGAATGGGGAGAAAGAACAGATGGTAGGTGATGTTTCACTTGCTGGTCAAATACTTGAAGTACTAGAAAAAGTCGACGCAATAGGTAAGGATTTCCATATGGACCCAGGAACGTGTGGTAAAGCGTATCAAGAAGTGCCTGATCTGTCGGGAGGACCCCATGCACGGATAAGGGGTGTTCCAGTTGGAGGGATATAATATGGATCGTAAATTATTAGAAATAGGAGAGAAGGCAGTTCAAAAGGCTGAGCAGCTTGGTGCCGACCAAACAGAGGCTTATGTAGCTTCCTCTAGATCTTTCTCAATTGATGTTGAGAATAATGCGATTAAAAGTGCAATCGAACAAAGAGATTCAGGATGCGGAATACGTTCAGTTGTGGGTAGAAAAGTTGGTTTTGCATATGTAACAACAATAATTGAGGAGGATATCTTCGAAGTAGCAAAAAAGTCTGTGGAACTCGCTAACGCATCAATAGCAGATCCTGATTTTGTGAGTCTACCTTCATATAATAAATCATATTCCAAAGTTGAAGGGCTCTTCGATTCATCTATCAGAAATTTGACATCAGAAGAAGCAGCAGACTTAATCATAAGAACAGTAGATGCTACTAAAACAGCTGTTAAGGAGCTTAAAGTCGCAGTAGAAGCGAAAATCACAACAAAAATTGATACGAAGGCAATTATTAATTCCCTTGGAATTTCTTGTATTGAAGAATGTACCAATGTGTTTATCTATAGCTATCCAACTGTAAAAGATGGTGAAACTCAAACTTCTAGTTACGAATATCAAATTTCACGTGAGCTTGATGTCATTGATCCAGAGTGGATTGGTCAATCTGCAGGTGAGAACGCTATCCGTAATTTCGGCCCTAAAACTGTTGAAAATGGAGAAATGGCAGTTCTATTAACTCCTCTCGCTGTCGATGCAGTAATTGGATTAGGTTTTGGTAGAGCAATCAATGCTGAAGAAATTCAATATGGTCGTTCCTACATCTCTGATGATATAGGAGAAATGCTTGCATCAGAGGAACTCTGCATTACTGATGATGCTTTGAGAACCAGTGGAGTGAGATCACGAATGTTCGACGCTGAAGGATTTCCCTCTCAAATTACAGAGATTATAACCTCAGGAGTTTTAAAAGGCATTCTCCATAATTCATATACCTCAAACAAAGAAGAAGTAGACAATACTGGTAATGCTAGTAGACCATCATACACAGGAATTCCTTCTATCTCTCCATCTAATTTTGTGATTACCCCACAGAAAGGTACACAAGATGAATTACTCTCTGAAATTAGGAAGGGAATATTATGCCGAAATACAGCTGATAGGCCTAATATGACGACAGGTGATCTGAGTGCAATGGTAATGGAAGGATTTTATATTGAGAAAGGGGAAATCAAACATCCTGTAAAGAATACTTTGTTTGGTATTAATATGCGGACATTATTAAAGATGATTCATCGTTTAGGGGAAGATGTGAGAATGACAACTAATGTAATTTCGCCTTCTCTTGTCATAGAATCTGCAAAAATCACTTCTGGTTAAGTTATGAAAGGATCAACCAATATAACAATTAAATCAATGACTATAGATTATCCATTAAAAGGTTAGACAGTGAATGATTGGATCAGAACTGAATATTATTCTTTTAATTCTTGCCCTTTTTCTATTGTCAATAGGAGCATGGCAAGATCTTAAGACTCGTGAAGTACCTGATTGGATTTGGTTAAGCATGATTGGCGGAGGAATAATAATCCATTTTTTTCAATTAGTTTTATTAATTTTGGCTAATGAGACAGTTCTTGATTACTTTAGGATCTGGATTATTAATATCGCTTTTGCTCTTACCCTAGCTTTGTTTTTAACTTTCTCAGGGTTAGGAGGAGAAGCTGACAGGATTGCTTTCATTGCTATTGCGGTTATTTCTCCAATTTCTTCCCCACTTTATTTATTCCAAGACCCAATATACAAGGAAATCATTACATTTACTCCAAGAATCCTTGGAACCTTCTTCAACGCTTATTTGATCGCTTTTCCTGTACCATTCCTGATTTTTTGTTATAATATTGTCAATCAGCGCTCACATCCAGATTTCTATGTTCTCTCAAACGAATCTAAATGGTCCCGATTTTTTATCCGCTTTATTGGGTATCCTCGTCAAACTCAGTATCTAGACAAGGAACTAGATGATAAACCTTGGCATTTTGACTTTTTAGAAGAATTCAAAGAAGAAACTGGTTGGCAGATAATATTTCGAGCGCGCCTCGATACTCCAGAGGCTGATTTTATCAGAAAAAAGGAGCTAATTTCTTTGATTCAAGCTAAAGAAAAACGCTCTGTTTGGATTACACCATCTCTTCCTTTCATTTTTATTTTAATGTTCGGATATTTTGTAGATATACTTGTTGGAAATCTTGTATTGATTTTCATTTTCATGGTGATTTTAATTTGATTATCTTGATAGTCAAATGAGACTCATCAGCTTATCACTTTATTTATTACGTTAGAGAATCTTTAGATTCAATCTCACTAACTTTCACCTTTCAGGTTAACCATATTTTTCACTAATCAGTAAATTGGGTTGATAATACTTTAGAAATTCCCTAGGAGTCGTCTTTTTGAAAAAAACGCGATTCTATTTTCTCACCATAAAATGAATTTTTCCAATAATCTCAGAGTCCAATGAGCTAAATTTATTAATAATCAATATAGTCTTTGAAGTGAGGCGAAGAAAAAGGCCTCAAAACGGAAATATTCACAAGGAGACAACTAGGGTGATAGATCCCAGAAGATTCGACACTGTACTTAGTAAAATCATTAAAAGTGAACCAGGTATTAAGAAAGTAATCCTTGTTGATCGAACTGGTCTCACGATTGCGCACGTTTCTAAATTCAGTTATGTCAGTGTTGATGTAGATGGGATTGGCGCTATTGCATCAGCTGTGTTTATGGCATCAGCCGAACAAGGATTAAATCTGACAATTGGCGGCCTAGATATCGTTACTTCAGAATTTAACACAGGCAAAATCTTTGCAATGGCGTGTGGGCGCGGGATTCTGACGATTATTTCAGATGCTGATGTCAATATTGGTATGATCCGTCTACTCATGAAAAAAGCTAATGAAGATCTCAGTGGTATTTTGGACGAATTTTTATCTGGGAAACCTTCACGATCCATAGGAGGGATGCCTTCTGCGACTCCTGAGGTTCGCACGAGTCTCGAAAAAGATGAACTAGAAGCAGCATTACGTGAACTTGAAAAGTTCTAATATGATTCCTGATTCACGCCTCCTAAACTGCAGAGGAGAACTATTACTTGAGAAAGGACGCAGAAGGTCGTCATCGATTCAAAGTAGTATTT
>CAZALJ010000175.1:3186-5060 GCA_964485715.1 uncultured archaeon | reverse complement strand
ATGGATCAGAAAAGAATGGCGGGAGCTATTCGCTTATTGAATGTAAGTACTTATATGCGAAATTTACGCTATTTGGTTGTATCCTCAGAAGCAACCAATTTAGTTGCTTATAAAATCAGTGAAGGACTATTACTTTATGTAGATGGTGACCCGGCTTCTGGTTTAGAGACTCTCGTTGTTAATGTCTCGGAAACAGTCAAAAAAGTAAAAGAGATTGTCCCACATTAACTATTCACAAAGAAAAAAATGGCAAGATTCAGTGGATAGAGTTGAGATTAATCACTAGAATCCGATTATTTGGATATTTTTTCTTCACAGCTGTAATCTTCATGGCAGTCTTTCTCCCTGAATTTATATGTGTTTATTTGTTAATGATTACTGTGAATGATTTTTTTCTCTGGCTGTCAATAGCAATGTCGTTACCATTCCTTTATCTATTATCCACGATATTATTTGGAGTCGTTCATTCCAAGATAATTTGCTATATTTTTTTACCAAAAATCAAACCAGGAAAATATTATCATGGTTCTGATGAAGCTCAACTATATGGGGTAGCTATTGTCTCTCCAGGAGTATTTAAATCCATGCTAAAAGCTTTTAGTTTCATCCCACATCTATACAGCATGTTCTTGGCAAAATCTCTTTCTTTATATGGTCTGAATGTTGGAAAAAACGTCTACTTATCAGCTGGCACTATGGTTGATTCTCATTTGGTTAGCATCGGTGATAACTGTTTTATTGGGTTACGTGCCATTGTATCAGCACACGTCACCGAAAATCGCTATTTAACAATTGCTCCAGTTAAAATTGGAAATAATGTGACTATTGGAGGAAATACAATTATCGCACCAGGAGTAGAGATTGGCGACAATTCCATTATCGGGGCCAATTCAGTAGTAAAGAAAGAACAGAAAATTCCTGCCAATACCATTTATGCTGGCACCCCTGCTCGTTTTATCCGTGAAAATACGACAGAAATCTCCAAGAAATATGCAAGAAATGAGAAATAGAATTTTTATTCCTTGATAAGTAATACGATTAGGGTGTGAAAAAAGTTGATAGATTTTCGATTGGCGAAGACTGAAGATCTCCCACAAATTGAATCTATCATTAAAGAAGCATACAAGCCGATCGCAGACGTATTATCCCGGCCTCCTGGAGCACTGGAAAACACAGCAAAAAAAATAAGTCACACTCTCAGAGATGACCAACTATATGGAATATATCATGAAAAACAAGACCTCATTGGAACTTTTTCTTTGGCTCTTGCAGACAGAAAAACAATAAAACTGTTCCACTTTGCTATTAAACCCCAATTTCAAAACCAAGGTTCTGGTAGTTTGGTTGTAACAGAGGTCATCAAAATGATACAAAAGCAATTCCCTGAAGTAACTGGAATCAATCTGGAAATCTATTCTAAAATTCCAAGTCATTTTCGATTCTATACAAAATTTGGATTTACTCAAATTGGAGAAAAACACATCCGAGGAGAGAAAATCCTAATCCTTTCAAAACAGTTCTAAGTTATGTGTAGATTTTCTCAAGAAAAGGAGAAAAACAAAATAAAAAACTCCTTCATTTTCCAGGTAAATGAGCTTTACTAAGCTAGGATTAATATAGTTCTTTAAAGACTATAACAATGATTTATGGTGGCATAGAATGGAAAATATACAATTAAATAGTATTAAAAATCTTCAAAAAGAGCTTTCGGAGATAATTGGAGTCAGTGGATATGAGAAACCAGTTGTAGAATTTATTCAAAGTCAAATTGATGGGTTAGTAGACAAAATGTGGGTTGACCCCCTTGGATCCCTATTAACCATAATCAAAGGAGAAGAATCGAGAGAGAAAATAATGTTGGATGGGCACATTGA
>CAZALJ010000175.1:0-3086 GCA_964485715.1 uncultured archaeon | reverse complement strand
GATGTGGGTTCCTTTGGTACCCTATATGACCCTTTTGTCGAATTTCCAAATAATATGATCCGAGGTAAAGCTTTTGATGACCGAACTGCAGTAAATGTGTTAATTCATACGATTAAAGAATTTGCGAAAAATTCACCTTCAAGTAGCCTTTTATTCAGCTTTTCAGTTCAGGAAGAAGTTGGGGGACGTGGAGCCGCACCAGCAGCGTTCAGTTTAAACCCAACTATAGCATTGGTTATTGAAAATACTACTGCTGCAGATGTTCCTGGAATTAAGGACTCAGAATGTCCAGCATACATTGGTAAGGGACCTGCTATTTCTGTGGCGGATAGAAGTATGATAGCTCATCCTTTAGTTAATAAGCGTTTAATAGAAAACGCGAAACATGAGAAAATCCCATATCATATCAAGAAACCAATCTTCGGAGGTACAAACGCTGGAAGAATTCATCAAACACGAGGGGGAATACCCTCGTCAGTAGTTTCAGTGCCGTGCAGGTATATTCACTCTCCTACGTCGCTTCTCTCGTTAGAGGATATCTACCACACTATCAAGCTCGTATCAGCCTTTATTCGTAATCCAGCAAAGGTACCTAGCGTTTTTTAAGTAATTAGATTTTCTCTTCTACTCTAAACATTTATTCAAATAGGGAAATAGAAGAGAGTAAATATATGTTTAAAAATAAATACCCTTATATGTTGGTTTGCATTAATGTGGTTAGATCTACATATTAGTGTTGGAGTATAACTTTATGTCCGAAGAATCCGTGGTAAGTGACCTCAAGAACCTCAGATCAAAGGATACTAATGTTAGATGGTCAGCAATTAATAATCTGAGAAAATACCTACAGGTAAACCCAGACCCCACGGATTATCGTTTCCGAATGATAATCAAATCACTCCTTCCATTTGCTAAGGATCCAGAGGATAAAATCCGAGAAGATGTTTTAGTTACATTACTAGAAGCTATTCCAGATACTAAAAAGCTAGAGTCTTTAGTTGTTTCAGCTCTTTCAGATCCTAGTCCAGGAATTCGTTCATTAGCTCTTGAATGGCTTAGTAGTCAAAATCATCCCAGTCTCAAAATGGAAGTAATCAAAGCATTGAGTGATCCAGGGGAAGTAGTGCGAAAAACTGCCATGGATCTTATAGTAGCTCATCAAATAGAGGGAGTGGAGACACAATTGTTACAGCTACTAGAATCAGAATCAGGTGGACTCCGTAGAGCAATAATATATGCCCTTGGAAAATTAAAGACGCCTAGAGCTATTGGTACTCTCGTTAAAATCATGCAAAATCCCGATTATGACGATTGGACCCGAAATCAAGCAGGATCAGCTTTAGACCATATGGGAGGACGAGAGCTTATCGTACCTTTTATAGAAAACCTTGCTGACCCAAATGATTATGTTAGACAGACTGCAGCAGCTTTTCTAAACAAAAATGAACAAGAAATCGTTTCTGAAGTTATGTCAAATGGTAGAATTGATTTAATTGCGTTATTACAACATGGGACAGATACTACAAGGCAACAATTTGATTCAGTGGTTTCCACTCTTACTACACAAATGGCTTTTGCGATTAAAGATCTTCAGACACGAATAATAGCAAAAGATAAGTTGGTTTTATCAGACCTTAAAAAGGAATTACAATCGACTACGGTCGCTGTCAAGATTTTAATAGAAAAAATCTTAGATTTAAGACTAATTCCTCTTGTCAATGACACGTATCTTACTGAAACAGGTCTGAAGAGACTTTTGATAACAGAGCTAGAAGAGAACTTCTCTATTCATATTCCTACTCTTAGACAAGAAGATCCTTTCAATGAGGTTTCTCCTGAAACACTAGAACAATTACTTTCTACATTTGAAAGAGGTTACAGAGTTAGTCCCGAACTTTACCTGAAAGACGAGATTTTTACCAGAATTTCCACAGAATTTAAAAATTCAGGATTTCTTAAGCTTCCAACTATAGCAGCTGAGATTAATAAACCTGTCGAGACGATTAAGACAGAATTAATTCCTGTTCTGGATCCTTCAAATGATGGATGGTATAATTCTCAAGATGATTATATCACAAAAAAATTCTTGCAGACTCAATTAAAACATCAGATAGAAGAAAACACTATTGTTTCGCTCGATAAATTCTTAACTCAAATTGGAAATCCAAAAATTGAGCTTTCTATATTGAGGGAAATAATTGAAGATCAATTTCAAGGAGTGTGGCTTGAAGATATTAGAGTTTTCCTGGAAATAACGGAATTTCAAAAGCTTGAACAGAACTCATCAGGAATTGATGAATCACGAGTTAACCATCTTCTAGCACCCATTGCTATGGACTTTCCGAAGTTCCTCCAAAATTTGCAAAGGATTTTGGACATTAAAACCTATCAAACAAGTGATCGTCAGCTGATTACTTTAGAGAATCTTCATCCACAGCTTCAACAACATATCCTTGGAAAAGGTTATCTTTCAATTCCTGAATTTTTGAAAGAAGTAAAATTAGATAAAGTAGCTAGTACTATTAAGCCTGTCATTTTGGATTATATCACCCAAGAGTTCAGTGGTAGCACTACCCCCGAATCTGATTACTTCTTCACTGAAGATCTTATCTCTGATGTTACTAAAGAAATCGAACCCCAAACACGAATTAACTTTAACGTTCTAGGATTTAAAATGGATTTAGCTATGGATATCCTTGCAATAATTGTAAAACAAATCCTATTTGTTAGAGGATTCACTAATACGATAGGAGAATTTGTAACTGAAAAAGGCATTAATCAGGAAATTAAGGGAATTTTAGAATATAGGGAAGAATTTAGTCTCCAAGAACTCTTAGAGATTCTTGAAATTGTTAAAGATAAGAAAAATGAGTTAATAGTTCGAGAATTAATTTCTGATGATAGGAATCTGTTGATTTCACGAGATAAAAATGTTGTCATGACTCAAAAGGAGGCTATCAATAAAGTTATCGATCATTTAAAACATCCTACTCAACAAGTAAAAGAAATGATACCGTGGGAAGACATTAGTCGTGAAACAAATATTTCTACAATAGACCTTAGAAATATTCTAAATTCTTTAATTC
>CAZALJ010000174.1:0-5079 GCA_964485715.1 uncultured archaeon | reverse complement strand
GTTGAATAGGGTAATAATAGTGGATCAATGATTATTGGCCTTGAATAATCGTATTGGGAGGCTAGTGTAAATTGAATTGTAGGTAGAGTGGATCGATTACCACTGGGGTAACAACTTTGTGTAAAGGAACAAGATATTTTTTGTCCATTATCAGCATACCAGACATCTAGAAAATCATCAACAAATATATATTCCGAAATAGTAAGCTCCACTTTAGTTGAAGTCACCTTTACTTCATCGACACCCAAATATGCCATTCTAATTTGTTTGATATCAGCATATGGTTCTACTAGGAATTCATATTTTAAACCTTTAGAGGTAATTCGATACCTGAGCGTAATACCATCATATAGATTCTCATAGACAATGTATGAGAAATGATTGATCTTATTAAGAGCCAACTCTCCAACAAAGTAATTGCTATACCCTTTGAGTTCTCCCGTACCTATCGGTTCTACCAGATGTGCATTAATGAATGCTAACTGGAATGAAAGGCCACCCACAGTGAAGTACACTATCGAACTACCAAATCCCACCATTCCCTGAGGAAAAATTGCATAATACGAGAAATTCTTAGATATTTGACCAATATTTTGTCGAAATACTGAAAATGTCGAGTCGATTGAGTTACTAGTTTGAACCTTCAAATCGTTCTTAGAAGGATAGGTTCTTTGTGACTTTTCAAGGTCAAACGTATATGAAGAGGGATTTTCAGGAAGTGCATATGTCAATAGTGTTGAGAAACTGAGGAAAGAGCTGAAATTGGAAAGCGAAAGAATGGCTAGAAGTGAAGGGGGAAGTTTTCTAATAATCTGTTCCTCCTATCATCTTAAATGGTCTGAGAATTGATCCAAATGGTTTCTTAGCTGTTCTAACAAGCTTTAGCTATTATTTCTAAGAATTTTTCTTATTAAATCTTTAGGTAAGTAGTTTTTCAAAAAAATCCTAAAGTATCTTTTGACACTAAATGCAGATTAGGAGAAAACGACGAAAAAAAGGAACTAAAATATTACGAACGGTGTGGTTAGCGCGAGTTCACTTGTACTTGCACATATTGTGGAATCAATCTTTGTAAAAAGTACGTTGTGGAAACAAACAATGACGGATATTATTGCAAGTCGTGTCAACTATCTACAGTGAAAAACGACCAAGCCGGTGATTAATCAATTCTTACCTTGCTATCATACGTAGGTAAACTCTCGTTTTTGGAAATAAGGATTATCAAAGATTATTATTGTCAGAGCTATAAGAGCGGCTGCAATTATCGCTATTCCTAAAAATTCTTGCATTAGATTTGAAGTGAGTCCACCAGTCTCAATTACTTTGCTCATGATCCTTCCACCATCTAGATAATGGTAAAAGGAAGCATCTTGAAGCAGAGTGGCTAAATCTGGATCTGCAGCTGTAACTAATCCTCCTATAGTTTTAAGAAGGTAAGATCCTCCCACAAACAAACCTCCAAAAGCTAGAGTTTTGCCTGTATCCATAAAGATGACAGAGATTAGAATGACGACGCAAGTCATAGTAACGTAGAGAAGCCATTTCCCTAATAAAGCTAAGAAGAACGCTTCACCTCCATGAGGTTGGAGTTCAACTCCTAGAAATGCTGCTCCTACAATAGCTATCCCAGCACTAAATACAGGAAACGAAAACGTAACAGTAATATATGCAAAGACCTTTTCTAAAATAAAGCGCCATCTAGGAACTGGGAAACTTAACACGAAGTCCAATGTTCCACTATCTACCTCTCGGTTGACTATTTGGATTCCAAAAAGCAAAATGAGTGCCATAAAAAAGATATCAGACATGGTAAAGATTTCCATGGCTAAAAATCCTTCAACCGATGAAAAATCAGCTCCTTCCGGGAGTAAAGCCTTATAAAAAGGTTGATTTAATAAATCTGCAAAATCTGCCATATACTCTTCAAAAGACGGCCATAGAGCTACCATTAGTAATGACATACCCGTCAAAACAATTATAGGTAAAAACCAAATGAGCCCATTTTTACGTATTTGTTTAGTGTAAATTGATAACATAGTCATTCCTCCTCTACTAAATCTAATTCATCTTTATAATACGTAAGGAAGATGTCTTCTAAACTACTATCTTCTAAAGTCATCCTCTTAACACGTCGTGTAGTAACAAATTTAAGAAGATCGTTCACGTCTTCTTTCACCCTTATGAGAAAATTCCCATCCTTCTTCTCAACATTTGCTACATTTGGAATAGCCTGGAAATCTGATATTTCTGGAACGTCTCCCTCTACGAACTCAACGTTCATAGTTTGCATAGCTTTTTTCCGAAGTTCTTTGACAGTTTCAACAACAACAATTTTTCCTTTCCTGATAATACCAACACGGTCACAGATAGCTTGTACCTCTGCTAGATTGTGACTTGAGAGAAAGATTGTTTTACCGTTATCTCTCATCTCACGGAGTAAACCATGAAACCTGGAAGCCATCAAGGGGTCCAACCCAATCGATGGTTCATCCAGGATGAGAAAGTCAGGATTGGAAGCTAAGGCTGTAATTATAATTACTTGCTGCTGGTTACCCGAAGACAAATTCCTAAACTTGAGAGTGAGGTCTACCTTGAAAGTAGAGCGTAATTTTTTCAGGAATTTCTTATCAACGGGACGAAATTTGCCAAAATAATTAATTAGCTCCTTTCCTGTGAAATTTCCGTATAAATTAATATCGCTTTGAATATGACCGATATTCTTCTTGATCTCCAACGCGTCTTTCAAATAATCTAGGCCGTTTATTTTTATTGTACCTGCTTTGATGGTTAAATACCCAAGGATAGAGCGGATAGTAGTCGTTTTACCGGCTCCATTAGGCCCAAGAAACCCGAAAATTTCTCCCTTTTTGACGGAAAAACTTACATCATCTACTGCAACGATACAACGTCCAAAAGTACGGGAACCTAGTTGCAATTCTCTTCCGTATATCTTGGTTAAATTCTCAACTTGTAGGACTGTTTTATCAGGTGTAGACATGAATTATCACATCAGTAGCAAAGAATTTTAGTTTGTATAACCATTGTTTTTTTCTTATATTGCGTAACTTTTGCAACTTACATAAACTTGCAAACATTTATAAATTTTTGCTTGACAGATATTTCCGTAATGAGCGTTTTTTTGGTTACATCCCAAAAATCCTAGAAAAAAATATATGTAGATCTCTTAAACTTAAATCACAAGATTCAGCTTTATCGATCCACTAATTAGGTAGAATTTCAATGGCAACCCCTATAGAAAATGAAGATTCCCAAGATATTTTAAAATTAGAGGAAGAAATTTCGAATTTTTTCGAAGATTTCATGTATTCTCGCGGCGGTTCTCCTTTATTAGGTCGTATCTATGCTTTGTGTCTTCTTAGTTCTCCCGACAAGCCTTTAGTTCAAACTGATCTTGTCAATAAATTTAAAGTCAACCCCTCAACTATTAGCAGGAATTTGAAAGAGCTTGAGAGCTGGAACTTAATTGACCGAAGACGGGAACCCGGGTCTCGTGAGTGGAAATATCAAATTGAGCCGATTTCGTTTCGTGAACTGTTAGTCAAAACATATGATGATAGTGCTGATACTTTACTCGAAAAAGCGGACGACCTTATACGAATTCGAGAACATTGGGGTGCATCTCTTAGTGAGTCATCGATGTCCACAAATAAAGGTAAAAATGCTCTTCAAGTCCTCGATATTCTAATTGAATGGATTGCTATTGTCGAGGAAGAACTGAACTCATTCATCAAGCGTTTACACGGGCGTTTCTTAAAATTAGAAAAACGCCTTAGATAAATGTTCTTTTATTTCATTTTTTGGGCGATTGCTGAAGTAATTCGGTTAATCATTCTATTGATGTTTGACATTACAAACTTAGTGGGTTAATCTTACTATTGTAAGTAAATTTTTAAAGAAATTCATGTGGATTTATTCCCTCTTATTTCTTAAAATTTATTGAAGGGGTTTGAATCAATGTTTATCGAGGTTAATAGAATTCGTTTGAATACAGTCTCCTTTGGAGCAGATAATCCAATTTTCTTGGCTATCAGCGGATTTGTAGGTAGTTGGGAAGTCTGGCTCCAACCTTTCGAATTAATGAGTAATCGATGGCGTTGTATAAGTTACGATCACCGCGGTGCAGGGGAGAGTCCTGTTCCCCCCGAAACTATAACGAAAAATGCGTTGGTTGACGATTTATTCGCTGTAATGGATGCGTATCAGGTTAAACATTGTATCTTAGGAGGAGAATCCATGGGTGGGGTCATTGCTCTTCTAGCAGTTCTACGTCAACCAGAGAGATTTAAAGGACTTGTACTGATTGGTTCCGACAATCCAAACCCAGAACCTCTTTCCGCTATACGGAAACAATTTGTAGCTGGTTTACGTGCGAACTACCATGCAACAATTAAGACTTTTGTCGATCTCTGCATTCCTGAACCCAATAGCGAACATTTACGTCGTTGGGGGGTGAATATATGTCTTAGAGCGGAAGCTGAAGCAGCAGCGCGTCTTGTCGAAATTGGTGCTGAAGGTGAAATGAACGTTCCCCTCAATGATGTCATGATTCCTACTCTCGTGATTCATGGTACTAAAGATGCAATTATTCCTATGAAGAACAGTGAATATCTTGCAAGTGTCATCCCTAACTCTGAACTTGTAGTTATTGATGGAGTAGGACACGTTCCAACGGTGACAAGACCAAATGAAGTAGTTGTAGCCATCGAGCGGCGTTTTGGAGCTAAATAAAAATTAAATAAACTAAAGCTGACCCAAAGAGAATTCGCAAATTCTATTACCGTGTACACGAAACTTGACGAAATTAAGGAACATTTTGAGGAAGGGAGATATATCTGCACAAAAGTTCGATTCAAATGCAAAGAAGAAGGCTGATTATTTTCATATGACTCCAACGAAAGACTTTAACAAAGCGATTTGGATAGCAGGGCTCGGAACCGTTTTAGCAACCTTTCAATTAGTTATAATAGGGAATTATTTAGTTATTTTTTTGAAAGAAGATTTACTAACTGCTATCATTATTATTACAATCATTGTATCATTGAGAAATTTTCTACAGCT
>CAZALJ010000173.1:0-5082 GCA_964485715.1 uncultured archaeon | reverse complement strand
TAAAAGAATAAGACTAAAAACACAACATCGAAAATATTTCATGAATAACATGATGAAAACCTTCGTTATCGTTTATATTAATCATTTTTACTCAAGTTAAGAATGTTGTCTTTTCCGACCTTTCTCTAATGCTTTAAAAAAGAACTAATTAAAGTTAAAGGAAAACTAGTTGGTTTTGAGACCATTCCTTTTTTTGATAAAAAAAGCATTTCGTTGATTTCTCGGAAATTTGTCAGTTATATTTCGATGGGTAAGAAATATCGTACAACTAATCCAATGATGAAAGTTAAGGCAGCAACTCCTAAACTGATTCCTACAATCTCAGAAAACCTCTTTTTGAAAGAGATATCTTTAGCGACAGAAATATAGAATGTAAATAGGAAAACCACAAGAATGGCATTGAAAAGAGTTATGGCTAAGCAAAAAAGTGGGGATTGATTAATGAAAACTAAATAAGGTAGAATGAGGAAGAAAACAGTAAAAATGTATGCAGTACCTGTATATATTGCCGCTTTTAAGGGATTTTTCGTTGAGGTTTCTTCAGATTTTGTTGCAAGATATTCTGAGGCTGCCATAGATAATGAGGCAGCAATCCCTGTAATGAGACCTGCTAAAGCGATTAGCTGTACTTTTTGAAACGCCAGTGTCAATCCAGCTAACGCACCAGTGAGCTCGACTAATGCGTCATTCAATCCAAGTACAACAGATCCTATGTAATCTAGTAACTCCTCATCTATTAGCCCTATTAGCTGTTTTTCATGAGCTTCTTCATCTTCGATAATCGATTGAGCTTCAGGAATAATCTTTGAGATAGTGGAATAAAACGTTTGAGCGTGCCCTTCTCCGAGCTCCATCAGCCGAATACCGAAAGTTAAGCCAAAAATTCTCGAAATAAAGTAATAAAACCACTTTTTTCTACTTGGATTTACTTCACGTTTTGTATATTGTTTCCAGAATGAATAATGTTTCAGCTCATCCTCAGCAATTTGATTGAGAATTTCTTGGTTGTGAGGATCTTTAATAGCCTTCGACAATCTTTTGTAAATGTAATATTCAGTAATTTCATTTTTTTGAGCATTTAGTATTAATTTCTCAGTCTGTTTATCTAACATTCATTAATTCAGCTCTTTTATTAGCCTAATCAATCAGTATATTTATTTTTGGTCTCTAGAGAGGTAGAAAATATTTGGCATAACAACTTATTAACATAACATTCTAATGTAATGTACCTCACTATTAATTCCATAAAAAACTATACTCTCTCAATATTATGTGATCTTATGATAAGTAAAATCTTTCTTATTGTAAGAAAAATCAAAAGTTCAACCAATTATTTAGAAAATATGTTCTAGTTGAATGATGTGATCTTAATGGCTGAATATACAGATCTTGGGCATTATATCATGAAATTATTTGACGAATTAATCAAAGATTCTAGAGAACAGTTGAGTGAATCACAAAAGACCTTTTTACGGGAAATAGCTCGTAGAGTTTCAGCCAGATCCAGTGTTACGATTGTGCAGTCGGAAAATTTCATGCGAGAAATGGCTGAGCGTTTAATACGAAAAAACCAAGATTTACTAAATCAATATGCTGTTTCAATTGCCAAAAAAACCCGAAGTGCAAGTAGAAAGAGTTCTCAAACACTTGAAACTAATCATGAAGAATTAAAGCAACTCGTAACAAAGAAAGAGGAGGAAATTGAGGGGTTGCAGGCTCAGTCTAAGTCCTTGGAACAACGAAATAAAATCCTCGAACAAGAGAAGGAAGAAATGCTGGATCAGGCTTCACAGATGAATTCTAGAATTGTAGAGTTAGAAAAACGTCTTACAAGCACCAATGAAGAATTTACACGTCAAATTAATGAGCTAAACATTGAATGGGAGGAGAAGTTCCAGAAAAACCAGGAAGAATGGGATAGTTATGTCAAGCTGAAACTTACCGAACGTGAAATCAGCTCACCTGCTGATTCCTCTGAATCTGAATAATTCAGACCTCATCCTTATCTACCTTAAAAAGAGAATTTTGGTGAGAACGAGATCACTTTTTTCTTGTATAAACCTTAGCCACTGCTTCTATTCCCTCACAGAAAATTTCAATGAAATCACCCTCATTAATTTGATGGGTAGCGACTTTCGTTCCTAATACTGCTGGAACCTGAACAATACCAGAAACTTCAGACCCACGACTTACTCGTGTTCCATGGTCAGTTACTATTCCTGCGATTTCGTTTGCCACATCAGACCAAGACCAATCTAACCTTGGACAGACCAATATATAAGGAGTTTTATCTTGAAAAGTAGTTATTCGGTCACGAGCAGCGCTCGGAGTTCGAGAAATAAAAGCATAGCCCTCCGCTCGCGCGATTTGGTTGGCAGACCAGCCCTTTAATATTAACCTTAATTTTTCTTTTCTTTGTGATACCATTCTTGTCATCTGTGCTTCTTTAGGGCAAAGAAGAAATATTTATTATGGTTTTTTGAAGTCTTTGACGCTTTCTCTGGAAAACGAAAACTCTTTAGAATAAAAAAAGTCAGAGTGTTCATAGGACGATTGTTGATGGCCCGTAAGAATCTCTTTATCTCGTTGGTTCTAGCTTCATTTTTATTCGTAGGTTTGCTGCTGGCTTTTTCTCCAATTACAATCAATATCAGTAGAGCGATTAAAGTCACTCCTGATACTAAAGTTGAAATGCATGATGTTGTCCGTGTCAATTACACACTGTATGTCGGGGTTCCTATAGTAGATAATCAAGAGGGGGTGGTTTACGTTGAAGATCCAGATGTGATCAAAGAAGAAAATGTGCCTGAAAAAATTAAAACAGAATTTCCTGATATTTGGGCTCCACCGAATGTGGGTTTCATGGAGGGAATGCTAGGAATGAAAGCTGGAGAGGAAAAGACTCATCCCGTAGACAGCGAAAGTGGGAAGGGATTTACCAATGTTAGCGATCCTTATTATGGCGAAGACTTATTCTATGTCATACGTCTTAAGGAAATCTTGTTAGATTCGAGCTCTTCCACTACAACGCTCTTTGATAATCCCCTATTCATACTCTTCGTGGTTCTAATAGGTTTAGTGATCTCAATTCTCATAATACTCCGAATTCAACGATATAGTCGTTCTCATGATCTCTTTGGGTTAAAAATCAAATGTAATGTATGTGGAAACATAGCTAATGCAAAGTGTGGGAATCCTGGGTGTAATACTCCTTATTGCAAAAAGTGCTTTCTAGAAAATAACAGATGTGAGTTATGCCATTCAAATACAATGGTTCCCTTAAAATGAGGGGACTACTTCAGTAAAAACTTGAGAACAGCGATAATAATAGCGGCTACGGGAGGATTGAACAGATTGTCAGCTAAATACCACGGTAAATCTTCAAAAAAATCTAATAAACCCCAAACTATCATTGGAATAAGAGGAAGGATGATAGAATCTAGGTTAAGATCCCATATAAACATGAGAAAACAAAAACCAATTAAATAATTGGTTAGTAAACCAGCTATAAAACCTTCTACAGTTTTGTTTTGAGTAAGGGGGAGTCTGATCTGACCAACCCCTTTTCCAACTATAGCTGCAGCAGAATCTCCCATTACTGTTGTAATCAATACCAACTCTGCTACTTCGATTGAATAAAAACTAAAATTAACCGCAAGCAGTAAAGCTAACCAGACCGTGGCTGTAAGAACATAATTGGCAGGGCGTTCTTTCTCAGAAGCTCTTGTAAAATGATTAATCCAGGTATTTGGATTAAATTTTAACCGATAAATTTCCAAGGGGATAAAAAAGCACAGAAATCCAAACAAAGAAAGCTGAATAAAAAAAAGCGAAAAATCTGGGGAAAAGTCCAAAAAAGGCAATACCCAGTGATAAGCTAAAGGAATAGCCCAAACTGAAAGATGGATAGATTTTCGACCAAGTTCATTGAGAAACTTGAATTCTTCAGAACTATGATTTTTAATGCTATCCATCAACAACGCCAAGTAGAAGTTAATCTGTGGTCGGAGGTCTGCCGCGGAAAAATTGGAATTTGTGATAATCCAATGGATCAATTGATTTTAGTAAATATTGAAAAAACTTTTCAGCTTTTTCTTTTGCTTCACAGACAAAAATGTCTAACGAAAGATAATCCCATTCTGGCCATGTATGCAAATGGCAGTGACTTTCCACTAAAATGGCAATTATTGACAAACCATATGGAGAATATTCTTTAACAAACATTTCTTCCATATGAAGTTTACTTTCTTTTATACCAAGCTGAATAATATTGGCCAATAGCTCTGCATTATTAAGAAAATCAGGCTTAACCCCATAGAACTCAGCAACAATTTGATATCCAACTGTGGGAAGTTCTTTTGTCTTTGATTCATCGAATGTGTAAATGGCTTTTTCAGGATATTTTTTTTCTAAAAGGCGTAATTTTTGAGGAACAGAACTTATAACATATAAATTGGAAGTATTGCCCAGAATTGTCGCTCCATGATAACGGTTAAAATCCTGAAAGAACTCTTCGATCAAAAAACCTGCTTCTAAGAGATGTTGCTGGCATTTCCAAGTTTCATGAGGTGTTTTGGCTCCGAATGATACATACCCTTTCCCACCCTCTGTGGGATTTAAGAGTGTGAGCGCCTGGTTAACGAATAATTGAAACCCCGTTACGGTATATGGTGGATCTGTTTCAAAAGTATCAAAGCGATGTCGCCATTTCTTTGGAAAAGAGGTTCGAATATCCCATAATTGCGTATTCAAAACATTTGTCAAGTTTTTCTCATGATTAAAAGAATCAACAAACTCAAGAACGCGGGAATCGATATCAATAACAAATATTTCCTTCGTGCATTGAAGAAAGCTTAATGGTAAAGAAACACCGTCATCATCTCCCAAAATAACAATTCTTTTTCCCTCTACATCACCGTTTTTCAACATTAATAGGGCTCTTTTTAACACAGTTTCAGGGGTACTACGAGACTGATCGTACTTATACTCTGGAGGGGGTCGATTAGCAAGATATTCGACTACTGGACTAAAAAATTCAAGGTATTTTTTCGATAGCTTTAAAGACGAGTTTGAAATGAAATC
>CAZALJ010000172.1:0-5145 GCA_964485715.1 uncultured archaeon | reverse complement strand
ACATTATCTTGGAGCCCAAATTATGTCCAATAGTTATTCAAAGACACCTCTGTCTGAAATTAAATCCCGAATTACAACACTGCAATATCAATTGAAAAAAGACAATATTGATGGAGTAATTCTGCTTTCAACTCCCGAGCTTTATTATTATTCAGGCGTGGGGTACGGTGGTGCAGTTTATATACCAACAGAAGAAGAAAATCCTGTTCATCTCGTCAAGCGAAATCTCACATTAGCACAATCTTTCTCACAAATACCTGTAATCAAAACTTTTGGTAGAAAATCTAAAATTTTTGAAACATTGGATATTAAACAGGGTACAAGAATTGCAATAGAGAAAAAGGTTCTGTCTTATTCATTCGTACAATTTTTGCAATCCAAAGCAAAGAATATTCAGTTAGTTGACTGTAGTTCAGTCCTCAGAGAACTTCGTTCTATAAAATCAAAGTATGAGATAAATCAAATAGAACGCGCCGCAAAGTTAGTAGATCAATCTCTTGAGCACTGTACAGAGATAGCGAAACCCGAAATGACGGAAATAGAACTGGCTATACGATTAGAAAGTTGGTTGCTTGAGAATGGGCATGATGGTTTTATTACAACATATGGGTTTAATGCGGAATTATTACATTGTGCTTATGTTATTTCAAGTCAATCTTCAATATTGAATATTCATTTTACCCCAATTTCTGGCCGAGGACTTACTTTAAAATATCCGTATGGTCCTAGTCGCAGAAAGTTGGCAAATAGCCCTTTTATTGTGGATACCTGTGGCAACAGTCGAGGATATATTTCTGATACTACACGAACGTTCATCTGTGGAAAATTCGATGTTGAGACACATAACCAACTACAATCTCTTCGTCAAATAAAACAATTCCTCCAACGTACATTAAAACCAAATGTTAACTTAGGTGATCTCTATAACGATGTTATGGAACTAAGTAAGGAGTTGAAAATCTACGATCACTTTATGGGAACTAGTACTGATAGAGTGGCTTTTATCGGACATGGTGTAGGGCTTGAACTTGATGAATTACCTGTTTTTTATGAGAAAGGTCCCAATATTGTTGCTGGAAACGTTCTCGCTTGTGAACCGAAATTCTTTATCAAAGAGAAGAAAGTGCTTGGGATAGAAGATACTTATGCTATTACAAAGTCTGGTTGTGAGCTTTTATCAACAGCACCAGACAGCTTTGAGATCTAGAGTTATTATTCAGGTGACATCCATTGGAACGTGCCAAACCTTTAATTTTCGACTTGTACCTTCAACCATCTCTATTAGTGATAGGTTTATACTCAATGATTGTAACTACCGCATTTACATGCCAACAACTACTGCTAGCTGCATATTTAGATGAGCTGGGCTATTTAGAACGAATTGGATTAATTTCTGGAATTATTCTTGCTATTTATTATCTGTTCTGGTTTATCTTTGGCCCCATTTTTGGAACCTTAAGTGATCTGTATGGTAGAAAATTTTTAATGATCGCCTCTAATTTAGTCGTTTCCTTTGGTTTTATTGGTTTGGGATTGACTCAAGAACCTTTATTCTTTTTCTTTCTGAATGCACTTTTGGGGTTTGGTACTTCAATTCGGTCTGGATCAGGGGTCGCGTTATGGATTCAACATAGTCCACAAGATCGCGTTGGAGAGTCACTTGCCTATAACAATATTTTACAAGCTATAAGTGGCATTGGAGGCGCTGTTCTGGGTTTTATTTTGTGGTCTAACATTGAAGAACTATCATTCGTCTTTTTTGGGGTTTTACTATTCATTTCAGCTATACCAATTATTTTTATTAGTGATTCAGGAGATTATGTTCCATTTTCCTTTACTTATACTTTGAACTTAGTAAGGAATTCTATCCAATCTATTAAAGAAAAGATTAATAATAGTTTTTTTTTGTCTAAACCAATCTTTCAAATCAGTATTCACTGGTTAGCGTTTGCAACAATCGTTTCATTTTCTACTTTTACAATTCCCATCATTGAACGAATATTGGAACAATTACCTATCGGATCTGAACTTCTTCTACCCTTACCTCTTCTTTTTGTAATTTTAACAGCTCTAATAATTTCATGTGTTGGGGGATTACTAATTTGGGGGAGGATCTCTGATTCATGGGCCAGGAGACCTGTATTGGTCATTGGTTATGCTGGAACGGTAATATTGATTCTTCTGGCCATTTTATTGATCCAGTTTAACTGGTTACCACTACTAATTGATGGACTATTAGTTAGTGATCCTATCAGCTTGGTTTTCATTGGAATAATCTTATTCACAATTTTTCTTGCCATTTCGATAGTTCCTACTCCAATGGCGTGGATTTCGGACATAGTAGGGCAGAATAACTTGGGAAAAGTAATGTCACTTAGACTAGTACTCATGGGAGCGGGGACAGTGCTTGGAACATTAATTGGAGCACAAATTATTGGTACCTTTGGAATTAATGGGCTTTTTCTTATCATTCTCCTTTTATTGATAATTTCTGCAGTTATTCTTTTGTGAGCTAATAATTCATAAAAGATATTAAATCATTGATTTCTTTATTATTCCTTCTCTAACATGATTAGATTACAATTATCCGCTTTAAATCCAACCGAATCGTAAAGTTTCCGAGCCCTATTATTTCCCTTAGTTACAAATAATGTAATTTGCTTATAACCTAGCTTTCCTACTTTTAGAAGAGATTGAATGAGTAAAGATTTCCCAATTCCTTTTCTTTGATGCTCTTTTGATACAACCATTTCCCAGACAAATGGAAGATCTCTCCAAGAACTAATAAAACAAAGGCCACCAATTTCACCTTCACTCAATGTAGCAACTAATGATGCTGTTTTAATTATCGGAAACTCGTTATTTTTATTCTGAAGAAAGGTAGAAAGATATTTTAGTTCCTCTTCCATCTTTAATCCACCTGGAACGAAAAGTTGTTCATCGATAGTACCCCGATAAGCATCAAGGAAAACTTCTGTTACTTCTTTCAAATCTTTAAGCGTAACTTGGCGAATATCCCATAAATTGGTACTATTAATCATTGGAGGAATCCATGTTTCCAATGACAAGGTCATCCGGTCACGTTGAAAAATAAAACGAAATCCTTTTTCTTCTAATTGCCTTTGATCACAACTGGGAAAACTCACTCTTAGTCTTAATCCAGTTTTTTTGATAGTGGAAATTGTTAATTCAATCCATTGATCTATTAGAAACTCTAGCAGTTCTTTTTTAATATCATCCTTTATTCTCTCATACGCTATATTAAAAACTGTGTTTCTAAGAATAGAAAAACATCCAACGGTTTTCTCCCTTTTTCTAACAAAAAATTTCTTTATTGAGTTATCAGTGTCTTCTTCAACCAAGAACTCAACCCCTCCAGTATAAAAACAGGCAAGATCAACGTAATGTTTCCAATAGTTCTTTTTCTGAGGGGAGTCACATTTAACTAACTTAAAGTCTACCATTCAAATTCGTCTTTCAAAAGTGTTTGAATCAAATTAAAGTTATCTATTGCGATTATTTTGAATTTAATAAGGCTTGTTAAGGCTGTGAATTCATTGCCTCAATGGTTTGGTAGTTCTGGAATACGCGGATCGTATGGTAAAATAACTCCACAATTTAGTATGAAGCTTGGAATGGCAGTTGGGAAGACTCTTAAAACTCCTAAACAGGCGTATATCGCCTCTGATATCCGCTTTACGTCAAATCTACTAAAATCAGCTTTTATAAGTGGATTTTCGTATGTTTCGGGAACGATAACCGATATAGAGTTATGTCCTACACCAGTTATTTCATATATCTCCTCAATCCAAAATGACACACTAGGAGTAATGGTGACCGCTTCTCACAATCCTCCTTCGAATAATGGATTCAAATTCTTCTTAGATGGAGGGGAATGTGGTCAAGATTTTGAGACAAAAGTAGAAAGGAAACTTCAGTCCGAGCTTGAAAGACCATCCTCTTATAGAGCATCACAATTTTTATGGAAAAAGGCAGGAACAAGCAGATATAAAGAATCTAAAAAATTTATTGTAGATTATGTCAATTATCTTCTCAGTAAAGTAAAAATAGAAAAATTTGAGACTAAACTTATCTTAGATTGTGCAAACAATGTTCCAAACCTCGTTTCACCATTTGCTCTTCGAAAAATAGGGTTTAAAGATGTTATCACAATAAATGATACTCTTGATGGTTATTTTCCTGGTAGGCTTAGTGAACCTTCATCAGCAAATCTAGCAGTTTTGAAAAAGGTCGTGGTTGAAGAAGGAGCTGACATTGGTATTGCTCATGACGGAGACGGTGATCGATTTGCCATGATAGATGAACAAGGGAACTTTATAAATCCAACAGCTACAATTAATTTCTTTCTCGATCATTTAGACTATTCAAACCCCGCTCGCAGAAAAATTATTTTGACTAGTGATTGTTCAAACCAAGCCTATGAACTAGCTGAAAAACATCAATCTAAAATTATTACAAGTCGAATTGGGAGAAACCGTGAATATGTAAATGATGATGAAATCTTATTCTTAGGAGAACCTAATAAATTATTATTCCCAGAAATAGGTAAATGGATTGATGGATTATATCCTATTTTAAAGTTGATTGAGATATCGAAATCAAAGAAGATATCAGATCTCTTAGCACCATATGATAAAGGAAAAATTCTTAGAAAGGCCTTTAAAATCGCTGAAGAAGAAAGAACCCGCGTGAACAGTTTACTAGAAAATCTTCCTGAGTTATGGGCACATAAAATATCTCAAATATCGTTATTAGACGGTTTAAAACTTTTCTTCAAGGATAAATCCAGTGTATTGATCAGATTTTCTGGGACTGAACCAAAAATTAAATTTTATGTAGAATCTCATTCAGTTAAGAAGAACTGGGCCATATTATCTCAATTAAGAACTGAATTTGAGCTCAATACTGAAGGGATTGACTGTTGAATTGATCATCTTCTCAATTAATTGATTCCTCATAATTTATATAGAAAAAAATGTTCGGAAAGCGTTTAAATTGAAAGCAGCGGTCTTCGATGGTAAAAAAGTTGTTTTAAAAGAAGTCCCTAAGCCTTTTCCTGATAGAAATCAAGTACTAATTCGTGCACGAGCTGTTGGAATTTGCGGAACAGATTTGGCAATTGTA